>NZ_HG779828.1:0-2436 GCF_000582705.2 Microbacterium sp. C448 | reverse complement strand
CCGCCGAGGCGGGAGTGGTGTGGGGGTCCTACTCGGCGACCGAGTCGGCGGTCTCGGACTCGGGCTTGGGACCGCGTGCCTCGCGTGCCGCCTGCTTGGAGGCGTCGCGCTTGGCGTTCTGCTCGGTCTTGACCTCGGACTTGTTCTTGTGCGGTGCGACCACCATGACCATGTTGCGACCATCGATCGTCGGGTTCGACTCGACCGTGCCGTACTCGGCCACATCTTCCGCGAACTTACGCAGAAGACGAACGCCCTGCTCGGGACGCGACTGCTCGCGACCACGGAAGAGGATCATCGCCTTGACCTTGTCGCCGGTCTTCAAGAAGCCCTCGGCGCGCTTGCGCTTGGTTTCGTAGTCGTGCTCGTCGATCTTCAAGCGGAAACGGACCTCTTTGAGGACCGTGTTCGCCTGGTTGCGGCGTGCTTCCTTGGCCTTCTGCGCAGCCTCGTACTTGAACTTCCCGTAATCCATGATCTTGACCACGGGCGGCTTCGAGTTGGGGGCCACCTCGACGAGGTCGAGCTCTGCCTCCTGAGCGAGGCGCAGCGCTGCCTCGATGCGGACGACACCGATCTGCTCTCCTGCGGGGCCGACGAGTCGGACCTCGGGCACGCGGATGCGGTCGTTGGTGCGGGGATCGCTGATGCGGAACTCCTCTAGATCTGGGTAACCGCACGACGAAGCCGCGCGGGGTGGAAGCACCCGGAGACGAGAGTTTCCGGGTGAAGCGAACGTCGCATTCCACCCGGCGCGGAGTTGATACAGCCCGCCGGCTTTGTGCCCAGACCACTGGGTGCCTCGGATCGAGACGAGCCAGCGGAGCACGTGGACCCGGTAGCCTGGCCTATGGCCGGCGCGGGTGGGATGCGAATCCTCTTCGAACCGAGACAAAAGTCCCGGAGCCCGCAGAAGTCTAGCAGAGAGCGACACGTGAGCACGATTCCCCCCGAAGACAATGTCCCGCACAGCATGGAACCGGATGCCGCGACCCAGGCCCGCTGGGAGGAACAGGAGCGTGCCGCCTCGGCCGCAACCCGCGATATCGCGGATGTTCCGGCCGTCGAGATCATCACCACGACCGCGGTCCACCTATTGAGTGCCGCCGCCGTCAAGACCGGGCTCGCCGATGATCCCGCCAACCAGACCGACCTGGACGAGGCTCGCAAGCTCATCAACGCCCTCGCCGGCTTGATCAGCGCGGCCGCGCCCGAAGTCAGCGACATGCACGCCCGGTCGCTCCGCGACGGTCTGCGCTCGGTGCAGTTGGCGTTCCGCGAGGCATCCGTCATCCCCGATCCGATCGGCAAGGGACCCGGCGAGAAGTGGACCGGACCCGTCACCTGAACGGATCAACCACGCTCAGGGAGCCGAGCGCTCCAGGCGAACCGTGAGCGAGTCCACGAGCGTCGCGATGCGGTCATCGGCCGCCCAACGCTGAGCCAGACGAGCGAGCACGGGGTCCAGTTCCTGACGATCGAGCCCCTGCAGCAGACTCAACCGGACGATCGTCTCGGGCCCGCGCAGGCGCGCAGTCGGGTCGCCCGCTTCGAGTGCGATGTCGACGGCCGCCAGCTCGGACGCGATCGATTCGAGGAATGCCTGGCGCACCTCGACGGACTCTGACGACGGCATCCACGACTCGCCCTGCGCGAGCGCCCAGACGGCGGGCCGACGGATGACGAACTCGGTCTCGGAACCCGGGTCGACCACGATCAGGTCTGTGCCCTCCCCCACGGCGGCCTGAGCCACGCGGAACACGGGCGTTGGGATCGGTCGCGCCGACGCATCCCACGCCTGCAGAGCCGCCACGCTCGAGAACGCTGGCAGCACGGTTCGCCCGTCGGGGGCCGCCACGGTCACGATCGAGAGTTCCTGCGTCTTGTCCACGGTCAGACCGGATGCCGCGAGCCCCGTCTCGCCACGTTCCGCAACGAGGGGGACGAGAAGGCGGGCGGCGCGCAGGGAATCGACCACGGCGGCCTGACCGACCTCGCCCGCGCGGAACGCGGCGAGGGCGACGAGGAAGGCCTCCGGCGCCGACCCGTCATCGCCCGCGTGCGGGTTCGGCTGGAATGCGCGCCCCTCCCAGGGAACGCCCGCCGAGTCGGTGCCGTGCTGGTGCGCGGCGCCGTTCGGGTCTTCCGGGTCAGCCGGCTGCGACATCCAACGCCTCGGCCAGCGTGAAGGCGCCAGCGTAGAGGGCCCGACCGACGATCGCGCCCTCGACCCCGAGCGGGACGAGTTCGCGCAGTGCCGCAATGTCATCGAGGCTCGAAACGCCTCCCGAGGCCACGACGGGCTTGGGTGTGCGCGACGTCACCTGACGGAGCAAGTCGAGGTTCGGACCCTTGAGGGTGCCGTCCTTCGTGACGTCGGTGACGACGTAGCGGCTGCAGCCGGCCGCTTCGAGACGCTGCAGGACCGTCCAGAGG
>NZ_HG779827.1:0-1080 GCF_000582705.2 Microbacterium sp. C448 | reverse complement strand
TGAATCGCCCCGGGTGTCGTGGAGGGTCTGAAATCCCGAGAGGATGAGGACTATGCCAGCTTTGAGGAAGTATCCGCCGGAGTTGCGGGAGCGAGCGATGAGGCTCGTGCAGGAGGCGCGTAAGGAGGATCCGGAGTTGTCTGTGAATCAGGCAGTGATCCGGATCGGGCAGCGCGTCGGGGTCAACCCGGACACACTGCGCGGATGGGTCAAGCAGGCTCAAATCGACGCGGGTGATCGCCCGGGGACGACGTCGGATGACGGCCAGCGCATCAAGGCGTTGGAGGCGGAGAACCGTGAGCTGAAGCGGGCGAACGAGATCCTGTTGGCGGCGTCGAGTTTCTTCGCGCGGGAGCTCGACCCGCGACTGCCGTGGTAGTTCAGTTCATCGATGATCATCGTGACCGGTTCGGGGTCGAGCCGATCTGCCGCGTGCTCACTGAGCACGGGGTCAAGATCGCCCCGTCGGGTTACTACGCATTCAAGAAGAGGTCAGTCTCGGCAAGAGCGGTCTCCGACGCCGAGCTGGTGGTGCAGATCGAGCGGGTGTTCTGGGACCGCAAGCTCGGCCGCGGAATCAGCGGCGCCCGCAAGATCTGGCGGCTGCTGCGCCGAGAAGGCATCGTCGTCGCCCGCTGCACTGTCGAGCGTCTCATGCGCCGGCAGGGCCTGCGCGGCATCCGCCGGGGTAAGCAGTTCATCACCACCCGCCCCGATACCTCGGCGCCGCGGGCGGAAGATCACGTGAGGCGCGAGTTTCACGCGGCCCGGCCCAACGAGCTCTGGGTGGTCGACTTCACATATGTTCCGACGTGGTCGGGTATGGCGTTCACCGCGTTCGTCACCGACGTGTTCTCCCGCCGCATCGTGGGCTGGAGGACGATGTCGAAGATGCCCACCGACCTGCCCCTGGACGCCCTGGAGATGGCGTTGTGGATCCGAGACCGCGCTGGCGAGGACGTCACCGGCGTCATTCAACACTCGGACGCCGGGACTCAATACACCGCGTTGCGCTACACGGAGCGGCTCGCGGAAGTCGGCGCGATCGCGTCGATCGGGACCGTCGGTGACAGCTACGAC
>NZ_HG779826.1:0-2181 GCF_000582705.2 Microbacterium sp. C448 | reverse complement strand
GTGTATACGTGCTCGAAGATCGACGCCACCGTCGGGAGCGGAAGGTTCGGTGTGCGGAGACGCGTGTCGTCGGCAAGCGCATGGGCTTGCTCTTCGACATCGGCGAAGAAGGTGTCGGATGCTCCGCGCCCCTCGAGATATGCCCGCATCCGCATGATGGGATCTCGTCCCGCCCAGGTGGATTCTTCGTCGCCCGTGCGGTACTTCGTCGGGTCGTCGCTCGTCGTGTGGGCACCCATCCGGTACGTCATCGCCTCGATCGCGCGAGGTCCGAGACCCGAGCGCGCCTCGTCCAGCGCGATGCGCGTGACGGCGTAGCTGGCGAGCACGTCGTTGCCGTCCACCTGGATGCTCGGCATTCCGTAGCCCGCGCCGCGGTTGACCAGCGGCGTCCGTGACTGCGTCGCAACGGGCACCGAGATAGCCCACCGGTTGTTCTGCAGGAAGAAGACCTCGGGCGTCGCGTAACTCGCGGCGAAGACCATCGCCTCGTGGACGTCGCCCTGGCTCGAAGCGCCGTCGCCGTAGTAGACGATGACGGCCTGATCGCGCTCGGGGTCGCCCGACCCGCTCAGCCCGTCGAGTCCGAAGCCCATCGCGACGCCCGTAGCGTGCAGAGTCTGCGAACCGAGCACCAGTGTGTAGATGTTCGTGTTGCCGTTGCGGGGATCCCTCGGGTTCCAGCCACCGTGCGAGTGCCCGCGCATGACGCGGATGATGTCGACCAGGTCGACCCCGCGGATCATGCACACGGCGTGCTCGCGGTACGAGGGGAAGACGTGATCCTGCGGTCGGGTCGCCCGGGCGGACCCCACCTGAGCGGCCTCCTGGCCGAAGCTCGGCGGCCAGAGGGCGAGCTGCCCCTGGCGTTGCAGGTTGGTCGCCTCGCGGTCGAAGGCGCGGATGACCACCATGTCGCGGTAGAAGCCCTGCAGCTCGTCTTCGGAGAGGGAATCGATCAGGGCCAGGTAGGGCTCGGCCGACTCGGTCGGGGAGAACGTTCCGTCTGCGGCGAGTACGCGCACGACGTCTGGTGCTTCGAGCGGATCCACCTGCCCTACGCTAACGTCCGCGCCGGATGGTCTTCCGGGAGGTTCTGCACAATGGATGCCGCGACGCGTAGGACCTTCTCGACAGATTCTTCTTCGCCCACGGAGATACGGACGCCCTCGCCGACGAACGGCCGCACGATCAGACCGGCCTCTTCGAAGGCCTCGGCCGTCCGAGCCGTCTCCGGACCGGTTGCCAGCCAGACGAAGTTGCCCTGCGCTTCGGGCACACGCCAGCCGAGATCCCGCAGCCCCCCGGCGAGGCGATCGCGCCGCTCCACGAGTTCCGCGACACGACCGCGCAGAATCGGTTCCGCCTCGAGGCTGGCCAGTGCCGCCGCCTCACCCTGGGCCGTGACCGACAGGGGGATGGCAGTGCTGCGCGCGGCGGAGAGGATCGACGCATCGCCGACCGCGTAGCCGATTCGCAGTCCCGCGAGGCCGTAGGCCTTCGAGAAGGTGCGGAGCACCACCACCTGCGGATGGTCGAGGTATCCGGTGGCACCCAGACCATTCACCGCGTCGGGGTCGGTGACGAACTCGGCGTAAGCCTCGTCGAGCAGCACCAGCAGGTCGTGCGGGAGCGCGGCCAGGAACGCGTCAAAATCGTCGCGGCGCACAGTCGGCCCCGTCGGGTTGTTCGGAGTGCAGACGATCACGACTCGGGTCCGCTCGGTGACCGCCGCCGCCATCGCCGGAAGATCGTGACGCCCGTCGGCCGTCAGCGGCACCGTGACGCTCGTCGCACCGGCGACCGTCACGAGATTGGGATAAGCCTCGAACGACCGCCAGGCATAGAGAACCTCGTCGCCGGGGCCTGCCGCCGCCGAAATCAGTTGCGCGAGGATAGCCACGCTTCCCGCGGCTGCGTGCACCCGATCCTCGTCGACCCCGAATCGCGTGGCGAGCGCGCCGCGCAGGCGTCCCGCTGTGGCGTCCGGGTAGCGGTTGATGCCGGATGCTGCGGCGACGGCCTCGAGCACCCCGGGAAGGGGCCCGAAGGGGTTCTCGTTGCTGGAGAGCTTGTGAGCCGAGCCATCCGCCTGCTTGCCCTGTCGATACGCAGGCAGGGCGGCTATCTCGGGGCGGAGTCGCACGGGTGCGGCGGGCGAGTCGGTCACCCGGTCGAGTC
>NZ_HG779825.1:0-5342 GCF_000582705.2 Microbacterium sp. C448 | reverse complement strand
TCATCAATGCGTTCGCGATCTGGGTCGTCACCCTGATCCCGGATCTGCAGGTGAGGGTCACCCCGTTCGCTCCGGGGGAGACGCTCCAGCTCGTGCTGACCCTGTTGCTGGTCGCCGCGATCTTCGCGCTCGTGAACACCGTCATCGGCACGGTGGTCAAGATCATCGCTTTCCCGCTCTACATCCTCACTCTCGGTCTCATTTCCCTGATCATCAACGGTTTTCTGCTCTGGCTGACGGCCTGGGTCACGTCGTGGTTCGGGTTTGGCCTGACCGTCGGCGACTTCTGGTGGGGCGTTCTGGCGGCCCTGATCATCGCCGTGATCAACGGGATCTTCGGCATCATCCTGCGCCCCCAGCGCCAGCGTCGCCGCGACTGACGCGTCGCGCGCTGTATTCGGTGACCTGCACGGACTCCGCCGTTCCCAATCGGTTCCAGAGGGTGTCGATTCCCCGGGCACGCGGGTCCGCGGAGGCATCCAGCAATGCCCCCGTTTCGACGTAGGCAGTCAGAGCGTGTGCCGGCATCGTGATGTCGTGTAGTCCCGGGAGCGGGTCGGCCATGCGCTCGACGATGAAGCCGCCCTGCGCGCCGCGCTCGGCGGTGCGCACCGAACCGGCGAGCGCGGCCACGGGATCGTCGGTGTGGCGGATCGTGACCGCGGTCACGTCGGCGGGAAGCGGATCCGTCGTAGGGGCGCCGAAGGTCACGAGCGTTCGGACGTCGTACTCGCCCTCCCGTGCGAGCAGCTCCGCCGCCATCGCGCCCTGGGAGTGGGCAACGGCGTGCACGGGCTCGCCGGGGCTGACCCCGGCATCGGCCAGGGCAGCGCGAACGGCAGCACTCGCCGCGGCATCCTGACCCGAGTAGAGCGCGAGGTTGGAGCGCATGTCGAACGGCTCGGGTCCATCGAGCGCGACACTCTGGGTGCCCGTGACGTATACGACCCACTCGCGTCCGCCGCTCGGCATCGTGTAGCGCTCCACACGGACGCGCGCGCCTTCGGGGCCCGAGAGGCGCTTCCCGGCATCGGCGAAACCCGCGACCGGCGCTGCCACCATGCGGCGCAGGGGAGTGACGGTGACTTCCCGGCGCACTGCGGGCGACGGGGACGCGGATGCGGTGGGCGCTCGTACGGCGTTCACCCGGGTACTCCTGGCTCCCGCCGCGGCGAGCTGCAGGCCGGCGACGAGTGCGAACCCGAGCGGCGCTGCCCACACTCCGCCGACCAGACCCGCGCCCAGGGCCGCCTGCATCCGAAGGGCGCCGCCGCTGTCGCCATCCCCGAACGCACCCGTTCGCAGCAGCATCTCGAACGCCGCGTCCGACCCCGAGACGCCCCACAGCCGCGTACCGAGCACACCCGCCCGGGCTTCGAGGGCCGTGCGCTCGGCGTCGCCGTGCTGCGAGAGGTACCACGCGGCATGGACCTCGATGAGCTCGTACAGGTCGGCCGACTGGTCGAGAGCGACCGAGAGGCGCTCGCAGTCCTCGGCCAGTCCTTCGACCCGTCGCGCCTCGCGCGCCAGCTCGTGCTGCACGTCGCGGGCCGCGCGCAGTCCCGGCACCGACGCGATGAATCCCGCGGCGAGGCCGAGAGGCGCGTCCATGCAACGCAGCCGATTGGCCAGCGCGCGCCCCGCGTTCGCGGCGCTCCGCAAACTGGACGTGTCGATCGCGGCGGCGCCGCTCGATCGGATGTCGAGGTCATCAGCCATGGGGCGCCGCCTCCGTCAGCGTCCAGACGCGATTGCGGAGAGCTCGAATGTCATCGACGAGCGCATCCAGCGCCGCGGAACTGGCCAATCCGTCGGCCGAGAGGGCACCGGCGCGCCGCCGGAAGTCTCGGGCGGCCGGACCCTCCCACGACACCCGCCCCTCGAGCGCGATCAGGGCCGCAGCGACCGACTCCGACTCCGCGGCAACGGCGCCGACGAGCGTCAGCGCCGCCGTCACGAGGTCGGCGAGCCACGCATCGGAGGCGTCGTACTCGCGATCGGGCGGCGGGGAGCGGGGAAAGGCGGCAGCGGGCACCGATTCAGGGTGGCCGTGCCGGGGCCTCACTCCGGTCCGCATCGCTCGAAATGGGGGATTATGGGCGCCCTCCGCCCGTGGGGAGGAGATGCAGAGAGTGCGCGGAGAGAGGCGGGCGGGCAGAATGGGCGGATGACGCGGAACCTGGACGCCTCAGCGCCCTTCCGCGTCGTGTTCGTCTGCACGGGCAACATCTGTCGCTCACCGATGGCCGAGGTCGTCTTCCGGCAGCTCGCGGATGCCTCGGGTCACGGCGCACGCGTCGCCTCGAGCAGCGCCGGCACGGGCGACTGGCACGTGGGCGAGCAGGGCGACGAGCGTACCCTCGCGGCCCTTCAGCGCCGCGGATACGACGGCAGCCGCCATCGGGCCCGACAGTTCACGGCCGATACGTTCGACGTCAACGACCTCGTGGTCGCGCTCGATCGCAGCCACGAACGGATCCTGCGGGGATGGGCACGCACGGAAGAGGATGCGGACAAGGTCGCCCTGCTGCTGGGGTTCCTCCCCAGCCCGACGACGCTCGATGTTCCGGACCCGTACTACGCCGCCACCGAAATGTTCGATGACGTGCTCGGTATGATCGAGGACGCGACCCGGTCGCTCTTCCGCCAGCTCGAACCCGCCCTTCGTCCGGGATCGCGCACCGCCGCCTTCCCGTTCGGAGCATCCCCGTGACGTCCCTTCCCCCGCAGCCCCTGAGCCCCCTCGACGGCCGTTACCGCGGCGTCGTCGCGCCCCTCGCGGAGTACCTCTCCGAGGCAGGGCTCAACCGCGCACGGGTCGAGGTCGAGGTCGAGTGGCTGCTGGCACTCACCGATCGGTCGCTCTTCGGAACAACGCCCCTGGCAGCCTCCGAGCGCGACGCGCTGCGTGAGCTCTACCGCTCGTTCGGCGCGGATGAGATCGCCTGGCTCGCCGAGCGCGAAGCGATCACCCGGCACGATGTGAAGGCCGTCGAGTACCTCGTGCGCGACCGCCTGGCCACGCTCGGCCTGGACCGCATCGCCGAGCTCACGCACTTCGCCGCCACGAGCGAAGACGTCAACTCACTCGCCTACGCGCTCACGGTTCAGCGCGCCGTCGAGCGTGTCTGGTTGCCGGCCCTCTCGGCGGTGCGCGAGCGCCTCGACGAGCTCGCGGTCGAGCACCGCGCGGCGCCCATGCTCTCGCGCACGCACGGCCAGCCCGCGACGCCCACGACGATGGGCAAAGAGATCGCCGTTTTCGCGGCTCGCCTGGCGCGGGTCGAACGGGCGATCGAGGCATCCGAATACCTCGGCAAGTTCTCGGGCGCGACCGGAACGTGGGCCGCGCACCTCGCGGCGGGCCCCGACGTCGACTGGCCGCTCGTGGCGCGCGAGTTCGTCGAGTCTCTCGGCATCGGCTTCAACCCGCTCACGACCCAGATCGAGTCCCACGACTGGCAGGTCGAGCTGTACGACCGCGCCCGTCACGCCGGAGGCATCCTGCACAATCTGGCGACGGATGTGTGGACGTACATCTCGCTCGGATACTTCACGCAGATCCCGATCGCGGGCGCAACGGGCTCGTCGACCATGCCGCACAAGATCAACCCGATCCGCTTCGAGAACGCCGAGGCGAACCTCGAGATCGCCGGCGCCCTGTTCGCCTCGCTCTCGCAGACGCTCGTCACGAGTCGCCTGCAGCGCGACCTGACCGACTCGTCGACCCAGCGCAACATCGGTGTCGCCTTCGGTCACTCTCTGCTCGCACTCGACAACCTGCGCCGCGGCCTCGACGAGATCGCGCTCGCGCAGGACCTGCTCTCGGCCGACCTCGACGCCAACTGGGAAGTGCTCGGTGAGGCCATCCAGACGGTCGTGCGGGCCGAGGTCGTCGCGGGTCGCTCGACGATCTCCGACCCCTACGCGCTACTGAAGGAACTGACCCGGGGTCGGCGCGTGAATTCCGCGGATCTGGCCGAGTTCGTGCGAGGGCTCGACATCGGCGAAGAAGCTCGGGCCCGACTGCTCGCCCTCACGCCTGCGACGTACACGGGCTTGGCGGCGGAGCTCATCGACCGCGAGGGCTGAGCGGCAGGATACTGCGAGTCACTTCGACGAGCTCAGTGACCGACGTCATTTCGACTCTGCCCTGCGGGCCTCGCTCAATGACCGGGCCCGGTCGCCCGTTGAGCGAGCGCAGCGAGACGACACCCGCGCACCGCGGACGAGTCAGGAACGCGGCGCGTCGTCCGGCTCGTCGTCGAGAAGCACGGCGCGGTCGATGGGCTTCTGTACCTGCGCCGGGTCGACCGCGAGCAGCAGTAGCGACAGCCCCAGGAGCACGACGATGAACGTGACGCCGCCGATGATGGCGGTCAGCGGCAGAGCGAGGACTCCCACGCTGGGCTGAAAGCCCCCGGTGGAAACGAAAGTCACCACCGCGGCGAAAACCGCGCAGACAAAGGCGACGCCGAGCAGCTGGACCGGGCGCATGAGCTCGCGCCGGGTGGGTCGATCGGTCATGCCCTCTCCTCCTCGCGCCGTGCCGGCGCAGTGCGGGCGTCCGGAGCGGCTGTGCCCGCGACATCCGCGTCGCGCGATCCGGCGTCGATGGCATCACGGCGCGGCGAGAAGCCTGCGATTCCGAGGAAGACCGCAACGATCGCCGCGTAGGCACCGAAGATCCCGACCGCGATGATGATCCCGGTCAGCGTGAACTCCGTGTCGACGTCGTCAATGCGGTAGCTCAGCGCGTACTGCGCGGGTACGAGCAGCAGGCCGAGGCCGAGCAACACGGTGAAGATGCCGACGACGAGCGAATCGCGCGCCTCTGCCCGCAGGGCGGGGGAGCGTCGCTCGCGTAGCGCCCCGATCGCCTCGATCAACCCCGTGACGAGCGCCCATGAGATCACCAGGGCGAAGAAGAAGGTCGTGGAACGCCAGACCAAGATCCCGGCGAGCATTCCCGCGACGACCGAAAGCGCACCGAGCGTGAGTGGCACGGCGCGGCGCCCAGCCGGATAGGTCAGCCAGGCCGACACCAGCTCGATCAGGCCCGTGACGATGGCGAAACCGCTGAAGACCGAGAGCCCGACCGCCGCGGAGTGGTCGGACGAGAACGTGACCATGATCGCGGCGACGGCGGCAATTCCGGCGCGCGCGAGCTGCACATGCCGCAGTGCGAAGCGCGGTGCAGCTGCGGATGGCGCGGGAGTGGCGGTGGACACGGTGGAACCTGGTTTCGAAACGGGGATACTCCCAGTCTAGATCGTCAGGCGGCGCGGGTCCCCGGCGCCCACACGGCCGTCTGCGGCGCGACCTGCAGCGCCGCCTGCAGT
>NZ_HG779824.1:0-15081 GCF_000582705.2 Microbacterium sp. C448 | reverse complement strand
GAGTCGACGTACCCGCCGTCCACGCGGAGCGCCCCGCCGGTCGTCGCCGAGGCCAGGGGTGAAGCGAGGTACACGACCATGTTCGCGATCTCTTCGGGCTCGATCAGTCGCTGCAGCAACGACTGCGGGCGCGCAGTGCGCATGAACTCACGCTGGGCCTCGTCCCAGGGAAGGCTGCGGTCGACGAGTTCGTAGACGAACTCCTCGACGCCCCCCGTGTGGGTGGGACCGGCGATCACGGCGTTGACCGTCACGCCGGTGCCAGCCGCCGCCTTCGCGAATCCGCGCGAGACCGCGAGCAGGGCGGTCTTCGACATCCCGTACTGGATCATCTCTGCGGGGATGACGATCGCCGAATCGCTCGCGATGTTGAGCACACGACCCCACCCGCGGGCGATCATGCCGGGCAGCACCATGCGTGTGAGCCGGGCTGCCGACAGGACGTTCGTCTCGAAGTAGCGACGCCATTCGTCGTCTTCGATTTCGAGCGGGGGCGCCGCGCCAAAGATGCCCAGGTTGTTGACGAGAACATCCACGTCACCCGCGCCCGCGACGAGGGCCTCGGCGCCGGATGCTTCGGCCGCATCCGCCGCGATTCCCGTCACGGTCCCCTCGCCGTCTTCGGCGCGAAGCGCGACAACGGCCCGTTGGACGCTGTCTTCGGAGCGCCCGTTGAGGACGACGCTCGCTCCCGCGTGCCTCAACCCGCTGGCGATCGCGGCCCCGATGCCCGAGGTCGAGGCGGTTACCAGGGCGGTCTTGCCCGACAGATCGATACGCATGATGCCTCCGGTTCTCGGGCCCACCCTGTCAGCTGTCGACGAGACGGCGGCAGAATGAACCCATGCCGATCCTCAACAAAGACATGACGCTGTGCATTTCTCTGGCGGCCCGTCCGTCCAACCTTGGCACCCGCTTCCACAACTTCCTCTACGACGAGCTCGGGCTGAACTTCGTCTACAAGGCCTTCACGACCGACGACATCGCGGGCGCGATCGGGGGAGTGCGGGCCCTCGGTATCCGCGGCTGCTCGGTGTCGATGCCGTTCAAAGAGGCCGTGATTCCGCTCGTTGACGCGATGGAGCCGTCCGCCGAAGCGATCGAATCGGTCAACACGATCGTGAACGATGGGGGCACACTCACCGCGTCCAACACCGACTACGAAGCCGTCGAGGCCCTCCTGTCCGAGCATGACGTCGACCGGGCCCAGTCGGTGCTCGTGCGGGGGTCGGGCGGCATGGCCAAGGCCGTCGTCGCGGCGTTCCGCGGCGCGGGCTTCGATGACCTGACGGTGCTCGCGCGCAATGAGGCCGCCGGACGCGCGCTCGCCGACAAATACGGGTACCGCTGGGTCGCAACGGATCCCGCGCCCGGGCACGCGATGCTCGTCAATGTCACCCCGCTCGGCATGGAGGGAGCGGATGCCTCCGCCCAGTCGTTCTCGGACGACCATCTCGCGGCCGCCAGCACCGTCTTCGACGTCGTGGCGTTCCCGTCCGAGACGCCGCTGATCCGCGCGGCACGCCAGCGGGACCTCGCGGTCATCTCGGGCGCCGAGGTCGTCGCCCTGCAGGCCGCCCGGCAGTTCGAGCGCTACACGGGCGTCGTCCCCACCCGCGACCAGGTCGAGCGCGCGGCCGCGTTCTCGCGACTACCGGCCTGAGCCTGAGATCTGCGCCGCCTGACCACCCGCTCGGCCGTCTGAGCGTCAGCCCTGCAGCCGCGCCATCCATCGCTCGGGCTGGACGAGCGCGGCGAAACCGAACTTCTCGTACAGACCGTGCGCGTCGGCCGTCGCAAGCAGAATGCGACGCAGCCCGAGGGGTTCGAGGGCCGCAACGACACCCGCGATCAGCCCGATGCCGACGCCTTCACCGCGCACCTCAGGATCGACGAACACATCACACAACCACGCGAACGTGACGCCGTCGGTCACGACCCGGGCATACGCGACCTGCGCTCCCGTCGCGGTATCGATCACCGCGAAGTTGCGGGATGCGTCGATGGCGGCGTCCTGAACATCGCGCGCACGCCCGAGCGCCCAGTAGGCCTGCTCGCTCAGCCAGTGGTGTACACGCTCGCGGTCGATGTCGTCGGGATCGTCCGAGAAGCGGAAGCGCGCGTCCATGAACCGAGGCTATGCCGACCTCCGTCTGGCGACGCACATCCCGACCTTTCGTCACCCGGAATACCCCGTTGACCGCCCATCCCGGGTGTGCGGAACTGATCGGGCGGCGACGGAGCCGACTGTCGCGATCAACGAGGAGGCGGCGCATGACCGAACGCAGGATGACGCTCACGATGTTCATGGCCGCGTTCGGGTATGCGAACGACGCCTGGCGTCATCCACAGAGTCGAACCGCCGACATCGGCTCTCTCGCTCACGTCCGCGACATGGCCCAGGCTGCCGAGCGCGCCGGAATCGATGCGATCTTCTTCGCCGACAGCAACGACGCCACGGGCCTGCGCCGTCACGGCTACCGCGGGGTGTCGGTCAACGAGCCCATCTCGACAATCGGGTCGTTGATCGGCTTCACCGAGAAGATCGGGATGATCGGCACAGCATCGACGACCTGGTCGGAACCGTTCACGGTGGCACGCCAATTCGGCAACCTCGATCAGCTCTCGGGCGGCCGAGCGGGATGGAACATCGTCACGTCGGTGAGTGGCAACCAGAACTTCGGCCGTGACGAGATGCCCGAGAAGTCTTCCCGCTACGAGCGTGCGATGGAGTTCGTCGACGTGGTCACAAAGCTCTGGGACAGCTGGGACCGCGACGCCATCATCGACGACAAGGTGGGCGGCCAGTGGATCGACAACGATCGCGTGCACGACATCGACCACGTCGGTGCGCACTTTCGCGTTCAGGGCCCGACCAATATCCCGCGTTCCCCCCAGGACCGGCCCGTGCTCGTTCAGGCCGGTCAGTCGCCGGCGGGAATCGAACTGGGATCCACGTACGCGGACATCATCTACGCCGTGCAGCCCGAGAAGGCCGGCGCGATCGCCTGGTACGCCGACTACAAAAAGCTCCTCGCGACGAAGGGGCGCGACCCGGAGCGGGTCAAAGTCCTGCCCGGCATCATCCCGATCGTCGGTCGGACAATGGCGGAGGCGGAAGAGATCGCCGCCGAGCTGGATGAGTGTGTCACCGATACGAACGGACGCGCGCTCGTCAGCGGGCTGCTCGACGTCGACGTGAGCGACCTCGATGTCGATGAGTTGATCCCTGCGGAGCGCCTCGGCGACAGCCCGCACCGGATGGAGCGGTGGCGGCTGTTCCGCGCGATGGCGTCTGAACTCACGCTGCGCGAATTGATGATCAAGATGTCGCGGTCTACCGGCCACCAATCGCTCGTGGGTACCCCGGCATCGGTCGCCGAGACCATGATCGACTGGTTCGAGGCACGCGCCTGTGACGGGTTCAACTTCGATCCGCCGAACGTCGGGGCCGGGATGTCGAACATGCTCGAACTTCTCGTGCCGGAGCTGCAGGAGCGCGGGTACTTCCCGAGCGAATACCGGGGCGACACATTCCGTGAGCGCTCCGGCCTGACCCTGTTCACGCCGCAGGAGGCCGACGCGCGCGCCGTGGTCATCGTCTGAATCGGGGCCGTCCGAACGGCTGTGTTGCCGAGTGTGACGACGCGAATCCGCGCCCGGGCGCTCTGCCGGTTACGGTTTTCAGCGCGCCGGTGTCCCAGGAACCCTGGGATTGGCATCGCGCACACCTCACAGCATCACAACACCCCCGCACCATCACGACACCCCCGCACCATCACAAAAAAGGACGACCATGAAGCTCATCCGTACCGCCCTGCTCGGCGCCGCCACCGCGGCACTGGTCCTGACGACGGCCGCGTGCAGCGGGGGAGCGACGACGTCCGAGTCCGGCGCCCCGGCGGCCGAGAAGACCGAACTCAAGATCGGCTTTAACCCCGGCCCCTACCAGCAGATGTTCGAAGAGGGCATCCTGCCGATCCTCGAGGACGAGGGCTACGGCGTCGAGTCCGTGGACTTCACCGATGGCATCGTCGTGAATGTCGCCGTGTCGACGGGCGAGATCGACGCGAACATCATGCAGCACCCCGTGTACATGGACTTCGTGAATGCCCAAGAGGGCATCGACAACGCCGCACTCGTGCAGATTCCGACGCCGCGCATGGCACTGTTCGGTGGCAAGTCGACGTCGATCGACGACGTTCAGGATGGCGCGACCGTCACGGTTCCGAACTCGCCCGCGAACCTCTACCGCGGCCTTCTGATCCTGCGCGACATCGGCTGGATCGACTTCGACGACGTCGACGACCCCAACACGGCCGACCTGTCGATCATCACGTCGAACCCCAAGAACCTCGACATCACCCCGATCGAGAACGCGCAGCAGGTGCCGGCGCTGCAGGACGTGGACTACGCCACAATCCAGGGCAACTTCATCGTGGCCGGTGGCCTGGAATACGACGACGCGCTTGCTCTCGAAGACCAGCCCATCGAGTTCTCGAATGTCGTGACCGTGCGTGCGGACGACCTCGAGTCGGACTGGGCGCTCGCCATCAAGGCTGCCTACGAGTCGCCCGAGTTCATCGAATACATCGAGTCGAACTCGCAGTACGACGGGTACAACCTGCCGGCCTGGTTCAGTTGAGCACTCCCACAGAGGGAAGGATCGTCTTCGAGGATGTCTCGAAGACCTTCACCGGAAGGGCCGCGGACACCGCGGCCCTTCGCGGCGTTTCACTCGACATCGCGCCGGGCACGATCTACGGCGTCATCGGATACAGCGGTGCGGGCAAGTCGACGCTGATCCGGCTGGTGAACGGCCTCGAGCATCCGACATCCGGTCGCGTCGTCGTCGACGGCATCGATGTCGGATCTCTCCAGGGATCACGCCTGCGCACGGCCCAGAAGCGCACCGGCATGATCTTCCAGCAGTTCAACCTGCTCGAGACGGTCAAGGTGCGCGACAACGTCGCCCTTCCCCTCCGTCTCGACGGCGTTGGCAAGGCCGCCGCCCGGGCCCGGGCCGAAGAGGTGCTCGAGTTCGTCGGGCTCGGCGACAAGGCCGACAACCACGCGGGCGAGCTTTCGGGCGGGCAGAAGCAGCGCGTCGGCATCGCGCGGGCGCTCGTGCGCAACCCCACGATCCTGCTGTCGGACGAGGCCACCAGCGCCCTCGACCCCACGACCACGGGTCAGATCATCGAGCTGCTGCGGAGCATCAACCGCGAGTACGGCACGACGATCCTCGTCGTCACGCACGAGATGGACGTCATCAAGGACCTCGCCGAAGAAGTCGCCGTGATGGCCGCGGGCGAGGTCGTCGAACAGGGCACCGTGCTCGAGACCTTCCTGCACCCGAAGGCCGACATCACCCGCGATTTCGTAACCACCGTCATCCCGCAGGGGATCCCGCAACGCGTCGTCGAACACCTGGGCGGCGACGGCCTCTGGCGTCTGCTGCTCGTGGACGACCAGGTCACGCAGCCCCTCGTCTCGGACCTGATCACCGGCATCGGCGTCTCGATCAACATGCTGCACGCCGACATGACCGAGATCCGCAATCACACGGTCGGGCAGATGATCCTGAAGGTCACGGGCTCGCCCGAGCAGGTCGCCGCGGCGCACGCGTTCCTCGAGGGCCGCGTGGCGCACGTCGAGGAGGTCGTGGGATGAACGACGACAAGTGGACGCTCATTACGCCCGAGATCTTCCTGACGGCGCTCGGCGAGACGCTGCAGATGCTCGGCGTCGCACTCGCCCTCGGCTCGGTGCTCGGCATCGCGATCGGCACGGTCCTGGCGCTGACGCGGCCCGGGGGCGTGCTGCCCAACCGTCCCGTCAACCTGATCCTCGGGATCGTCGTCAACCTCATCCGCTCGTTACCGTTCATCATCCTGTTGGTCGCGATCCTGCCGTTCACGCGCCTGCTCGTCGGCACGAGCATCGGCGTGTGGGCTGCGATCGTGCCCCTGACGGTGATGATCGCACCGTACATCGGTCGACTCGTCGAGAACTCGCTGCTCGAGGTCCCGCAGGGAGTGATCGAGGCCGCGCGTGCCATGGGTGCATCGCCGTTCCAGATCTTCTGGCGCTTCTTGCTGCCCGAGGCCCGCAGCTCTCTGATCCTGGCCTTGACCATTGCGAGCGTGGGACTCGTTGATGCCACGGCCATGGCCGGAACCGTCGGCGCCGGCGGAATTGGTGACCTGGCCCTGTCGTACGGCTACCAGCGCTATGACGGCTTCGCGATGGTCATCACCTGCGTGACCCTGATCATCCTGGTGCAGGGCCTGCAGACGATCGGCACGGGCGTGGCCCGGCGTTACCGGAGGCGGTAGGCCGTGAGCGAATTCACCCCCGCCGCCCGCGTCGCGGGCCTGCCGGTCAACTTCTGGGGAGGGATGGACCGCGAGATCGCGCGCCTCGCCGCCGAGCCCGGCCCGGCGGTGATCGATGTCTCGAAGGGCAACCCGGATCAGCCGACGCCCGAGCACATCGTCGCGGCGATGCAGCACGAGGTCGCCGATCCCCGCAACCACCGGTACCCGTCGTACGCCGGTCGCCCCAGCGTCCGCGAGGCGATCTCGCTCCGATACCGCGAGGATCACGGCGTCGGGGTCGACCCCGAGACCGAGGTCGCGATCTTCCACGGCTCGCACGAGGGCTTCATGGCGGCGGTCCTCGCGATCGCGGATCCGGGCACGAACGTCGTGCTGCCTGACCCCGGCTATCCGATCTACACCTCCGCGGCCGACCTGGCCGGGGCATCCGTTGTCCCTCTCCCTCTCGAACCACCGCGCTATCAGCCGGACTTCGACGCGCTCGCGGATGTCTCGGCGGCCAGCGTCCTGGTGCTGAACTACCCGAACAATCCGACCGGGGCCCTCGCCTCACGCGCCACCCTCGAGGCGGCCGTCGGTTTCGCGAAGCGCACGGGCGCCGCTTTCGTGCACGACTTCGCGTACTCATCGCTCGGATTCGACGGCAATCGCCCTCTGTCGGCGCTCGGCATCGACCGCGAATTCGACGTCACGGTCGAGGTGCAAACCCTGTCGAAGACGTACAGCATGGCCGGATGGCGCGTCGGGTTCGCCGCCGGCAATGCCTCGATCATTACCGCTATGAAGCGGTACCAGTCCCATGCGTTCAGCACCATGTTCGGGGCCACGCAAGAGGCCGCCGCCGTCGCGCTCGAGGGTGATCAATCCGCCGCCGCAGACCTCGTCGCGCTGTATCAGCGCCGACGCGACGTCGTGGTCGATGGTCTGCGCGCAATCGGATGGGATGTCGCGGCGCCCGAGGGCACGTTCTTCGTCTGGGTCCGCCTGCCCGGAGATCAGGACGCCGTCGACTTCGCCCGGCGGCTTCGGGACGAGGCGCGAGTCGCCGTCGCGCCCGGGGATGGCTTCGGCACCCGGGGACGCGGGCACATCCGCCTCGGACTCGTGCACGATGAGAACACGCTGCGAGAATTGATCGAGCGCCTCGCGGCGTTCGCAAGGAGGAACTAATGGCCGAGATCGAGAGCTTCACGCTGGACCACACCGCCGTGCTCGCCCCGTACGTGCGCCGCATCGGTGTTGAACACGGGCCGGGCGGGGGCACGATCACGAACTTCGACGTGCGCCTCGTGCAGCCCAACGCGGGCGAGATCCCCACCGCGGGTCTGCACACGCTCGAGCACATGCTCGCGGGACTCCTGCGCGACCGCATCGACGGCGTGATCGACATCTCGCCGTTCGGGTGCCGCACCGGTTTCCACCTGCTGATGTGGGGCGAACCCGAGATTCCGGATGTCGTGGCCGCTCTGACCGGCAGCCTGCGCTTCATCGCCGACGAAGCCGTCGAGGCCGACATCCCCGGTGTCTCGGCGATCGAGTGCGGCAACTTCCGCGACCACTCGCTGCACAGCGCCCGCGAGTGGGCGAAGGTCGTGCTCGATCAGGGCATCAGTCAGGACGCTTTCGCCCGCGTCGGCGTCTGAACGCGCGGCGGGCGCGTCTTCACAGGATCTGGCCGATCGGCTCGCGCTTCTCGGCCTGGAAGCGGTCTTCCGTCCGCCCGCGCGCCCAGTAACCCGAGAGCGACACCTGGCCACGGTCGAGCCCACGGTCTTCGAACAGCGCGCGGCGAAGGGCCTTCATCGATTCACGCTCTCCGTGGGCGAAGACGTCGACCATACCCTCGCGCCACGGCATGCCCCGAACGCGGTCGGCGAGTGCTTCCGGGGCGTGGTCGGTGTTGACGACCCAGTGCACTTCCACACCCGCGGGCGCTTCGAGGGCGAGGGCGGTATCGTCCGAATCGACCTCGATGTAGGCAACCCCGACGGCGTCGGTGGGCAGCGCCTCGAGCGCGGCGGCGATGGCCGGCACGGCCGAGAGATCACCCAAGTACAGGTACCAGGATGCCTCGGGATTGGGCGCGTAACCGCCGCCCGGGCCCATCAGCCGAAGCGTCGCACCCGGCTCCGCAGCAGCCGCCCACGGCCCCGCCAGGCCGTCGTCACCGTGCACGACGAAGTCGATGTCGAGCGTCTGTGCCTCGTGGTCCACCCGACGCACCGTGTAGGTCCGCGTGACGATGAGCGAGTCAGCATCCGTGAACATGAGCTTGACGTACTTGTCGGTCTCGGGCCGATCCTCGAACTGCGTGAATCCTGTTCCCCCGAGCGTCACGCGCACCAGCTGCGGGGTGAGCCACGTGCTCGCCACGACGGTGAGGTCGATAGCGGGTCGCGGTGAACGGCTGGACGTGCGGGATGCGAGGGCCATCCCTCGACGCTACAGCTACCGCTCACGTGGACGGTGGGCCGCGTGCGGATGACGCATCCGACGCCTGCACCTGCCGCGCGGGCGTCACTCTCTGAAACAATTCGCCGTATCCCGTCCGCAGCGAATTAGCGTCGTATGCATGAGTGCCACGCCCATTCCCGTTCTCGACCTCTCGCTGCTCGACCAGGGTCCGGCGGCGGCCGAGCAATTCCGTAACGAGCTGCGCCGCGCGACGCACGAGGTGGGCTTTTTCACCCTCGTGGGTCACGGCATACCCGACGACCTGCAGGCGCGCCTGCTGTCGACATCCCGCGCGTTCTTCGCTCTGCCCGACGAGCAGAAGCTCGAGATCGAGAACCTGAAGTCCCCGTACTTCCGAGGCTACGCGCGGGTCGGCGGCGAGCTTACCCAGGGCAAGGTCGACTGGCGCGAGCAGATCGACATCGGCCCCGGCCGCGAGGCGCGCGAACTCGGACCCGACGACCCGGCGTACCTGCGGCTCGACGGCCCCAACCAGTGGCCGAGTGCACTCCCGGAACTCCGCCCCGTCATCGAGGAGTGGCGTGAGCGCCTCGAAGTCATCGGACTGCGGTTGCTCGCCGCGTGGGCAGAAGCGCTCGGCTCCGATCCTGCACAGCTCCTCGACATCTTCGCGGACGAGCCATCGATCCACATCAAGATCGCCCGATACCCCGGGGTTCCCGCGGACGCCAGCTCGCGCCAGGGAGTCGGTCGGCATAAGGACGCGGGAGTGCTCACGTTGTTGTGGATCGAGCCGGACGCGGGCGGGCTGCAGGTCGAATACCAGGGCGAGTGGCACGACGTGCCGCCGCAGGACGGCGCACTGATCGTCAACATCGGTGAGCTGCTCGAATGGGCGACGGACGGCTACCTGCGCGCGACCGTGCACCGCGTCATCGCTCCCGCGGAGGGCTCCGAGCGCATCTCGGTTCCGTTCTTCTTCAACCCGCGGCTCGACGCTGTCGTACCCCGGTTGAACATGGCGCCCGAATACAGCGCCGCCGCGCGCGGGATCGAGCAGGACCCCTCGAACGTCATCCACGGGTCGTACGGCGAGAACCAGCTGAAGTCCCGGTTGCGCGCCCACCCGGATGTCGCCGAGATCCACCACCCGGATCTGCTCGCCGACGCACTCGCGGCTCAGGCGCGCTGATCCCGCACGAGAACTGCCACGTTTCCCGCTGATCCGGACGCGTCCGCTGCTCTGAAGCGCGGGGACGACCCCGTGGCGTTACCGTCGCCTTCAACAGAAGGAGTCGGCGATGCCATCGACGTTCGATGTGAGGCGGCTGGTCGAGCCACCCACCGCAACCGCGGGTCACGCGCTCGAGGTCGCACGCGAGTGGTGCGGCCCAGCGCTCGTCAATCACTGCCTGCGGTCGTGGGTGTGGGCACAGGCGCTGGGGGAGTCGCTCGGGCTGTCCGTGGACGATGAACTGCTGTTCGTCGCGGCGATGCTGCACGACCTGGGCGTGACCGAACCGTTCGATGCGCACCTCATGCCGTTCGAATCATCCGGCGGTGCTGCCGCGTGGACGTTCGCGGCGGGTGCCGGTTGGCCGGCCTCGCGGCGGGAACGCGTCATGCAGGTGATCGAACGGCACATGTGGGTGAGTGTCGACGTCGACGAAGACCCCGAGGGCTTCCTGCTCGAGGCGGCCACGAGCCTCGACGTCGCGCATGCCGACCCCGAGAAGTGGGATGTGGCGCTTCGTCGAGAGGTGGCCGCGGCCCTGCCTCGCCTCGACTTTGGCCCGGAGTTTGCGGCGGCAATCGAGGCTCAGGCCTCTCGCAAGCCCTCATCCACGGCGGCACGGCTGAGCGCATCGGGGCGGATCGCTCGAGGTGATGCTGCGTGGGCCGCCGAGCGCTCGTCGCGCTCGTGAGGGTCGGAGATCCGCTCAGGGTCGGAGTGTTGGGCACGGATCCTCCGACCCCGCCCGGATCTCCGACCCACGAACGCCGATCCGCTTAGCGTGGGCCAGCACGGCCGCGGAAGTGATCCATGGTCTTGTTGATGCCGAGAGTGTTCAGCACGGCGTCGAAGGCCGGGACCGGAAGCATCCGTACTCCCGGAATCAACCGGACGAGCCGCGGCAGGACGAGCTGGCGCTTTCCGCGCTCGATCGCGCTCAGGATGCGGGTCGCCACGACGTGTTCGTCCAGGATCGGCAACAGCCACGGGAACCTCGTTGTGACGCCCGCGAACATGCCGGTGTTGATGTAATACGGGCAGACGACGAGCGTTCCGACGCGGCTGCGGTCGGCAGCGAGCTCGGCGCGCAGCGACTCGGTGAACCCGAACGCGGCGAACTTGCTGGCCGAGTAGTCCGTCTGCCGCGCGACACCGACGAGGCCCGCAGCGCTCGCTATCGTGACGACCGTGCCCCGGTCGCGGGCGACCATCCCGCCGAGAAAGGCACGCGTCATCCAGTAGAGGCTGAGGGTGTTGACCTCGAAGGTCCGCCGGACCGCGTCGAGCAGACGCTTGCCCGTCACGACGCCGGCGTTGTTGATCAGGATGTCGACGGCTCCGGTCTCTGCCGCCGCCCGGTCGACTTCCTCCCGATCGGTGATGTCGATCGTCGTCGCTTCGGCGCTGCCGCCCCGCGCACGGATCTCGTCACGGACCAGCTGACTCCGCTCCTCCGAGACGTCCCAGATCGTGACGCGCGCACCGCGCTCGGCGGCACCGAGCGCCATCAGCCGCCCGATCCCGTTGCCGCCGCCTGTGATCAGCATGTGCGCGCCGGACAGCTGCACGGGACTGTGCTTCGCGGAAGGCATCAGTCCTCGTAGCCGATCAGCCAGGGAACCCCGAACTGATCGGTTACCTGTCCGTCGTGGGCACCCCAGGGCCGCTCCTGCAGCGGATCGCTCACCGTGCCACCCTCGGCGAGCGCGGCGAACCACGCCTCGAGCGTTGCCGAATCGGCCGTGCCGAGCAGCGCGAACATCAACCCGGCGGTGTCGAAGGATGCCTCGTCACCCGCCACGTCCGAGGCGAACACAGCGACGGGGCCGCTCAAGATACCGTGGGCCACAGCATCCGGGAGTCCCTGCTCATTGCCGAGGTCGGCATACGTGTGGATCTCGAGTTCGCCGCCGAAAACGTCGCGGTAGAACGTGAGCGCCTCACGCGCGCGCCCATCGAACTTCAGGTACGGCACCAATCCGGTCATCGTGTGAGCCTAGAACCCCCGCCGACGATCGGCCAGAGCGGCGGCCGAAGTGTTCACCGGGCGGCTATATCGTGAGGTCCATGGGCAAAGTCTTCGACGCGATCGATCCGAAACTCGCGGAGTGGATGGAGGCGCAGCCCCTCTGGTTCGTGTCGACGGCACCCCTGGCCGAGGACGGACACGTCAACGTCTCGCCCCGCGGACACGACACCTTCTCGGTGCTCGGACCGAACCGTATCGGTTGGGTCGACTACACGGGCAGCGGAGTCGAAACCATCGCGCACCTGCGCGAGAACGGTCGCATCTGCGTGATGTTCACGTCGTTCGACGGCCGGCCCAGGATCGTCCGACTGCACGGGACCGGCATCGTGCTGCTGCCCGGCGACGCGGGCTTCGACGAGGTCGCCTCCCGTCATGCCGAGAATCCGAGCACTCGAGCCGTCATCGCGGTCGATGTCACGCGCGTCAGCGACTCGTGCGGCTGGGGAGTGCCCGTGATGGAGGTGCGCGACGAACGCGACCTGATCCGACTCCACGCCGAGAAGAAGGGTCCGGACGGGATGGCCGCGTACCGCGCCGAGAAGAACGCCGTCAGCATCGACGGACTGCCGGGGCTCTGACCATGCCTATCGTCGACAACGCCGTGTATGTGGCCGGTCGCCGGATGGACAATCCCGCCAGCCTCAACGAGACCTTCGAGTACATGCGCGCCTGCGGGGGTATGGCGTGGATCGGGCTCTTCCGACCGACTCAGGATGAGATCCGTCAGGTGGCGGAGGAATTCTCGCTCCACCCCCTGGCCGTCGAAGATGCGTTGACCGGGCATCAGCGCGCGAAATTGGAGCGCTACGGCGACATCTTGTTCGCGGTACTACGACCCGCGCGCTACCTGGACGCGACCGAAACGGTCGAATTCGGCGAGCTGCATATCTTCGTCGGACCCGACTTCGTCGTGACGATCCGGCACGCCGAAGCCCCGGACCTCGCCCGGGTACGGCACCGGCTCGAATCGCAGCCGGATCTGCTCGCGCTCGGACCCGAGGCGGTGCTGTATGCGATCCTCGACGAGGTCGTCGATGAGTACAAGCCCGTGGTGCTCGGTGTCGAGAACGACATCGACGAGATCGAAGACACCCTTTTCGGCGGGGGAAGCGCGTCGCTGTCACAGCGCATCTACGAGCTCTCGCGCGAGGTCATCAGCTTCCAGCGCGCCACGCAGCCCTTGACCGAGATGCTCGACGCGCTGCTCAAGGGGGCCGACAAGTACAACGTCGACATCGAACTGCAGCGGTCGCTTCGGGACGTGCACGACCACACACTGTCGACGACCGATCGCCTGGCCACCTTCCGCTCCCTGCTCGACAACGCGCTGACCGTCAACTCGACCCTGGTGAGCGAGCGCCACACCGAGACCGCGCTCGTGCAGAACGAGCAAGTCAAGAAGATCTCCGGATGGGCGGCGATCCTGTTCGGCCCGACCCTCGTGGGCACGATTTACGGCATGAACTTCGACGACATGCCCGAGCTGCACTGGACCTACGGCTATCCGATGGCCCTCGGTCTTATGGCGGCGACGAGCATCACCCTCTACGTCGTGTTCCGGAAGAAGCGCTGGCTGTGACGGCAGACCCGACGAGCGGCCCGCTGTTCGCACCGCCTTGCGGGCCGGTTCGTGGCTGGATGGACGGTCCCGTGACGCGGGCCACCGACATTCCGTACGCATCCGCAGAGCGGTTCGCCGAGCCATCCGTCGTCCCTGATTGGAGCGAGCCGTTCGACGCGACGGACTGGTCGCCCGCGTGCCCGCAGCGCGCGATGCCGTTTCTCGACAGAGTGCTCGGCAGCACCCTCGACCAGCGGCGTCTCGACGAGGACTGTCAGCACCTGTCGGTCACGATGCCCGCGGGCACTGCGCCGGGCGACGACCTTCCGGTGATGGTCTGGATTCATGGCGGCTCATACGTCTCGGGTGCGGGTGACCTGCCGATCATGGACCCGGCCGCGCTCGTCGCGGAACAGAACGTGATCGTCGTCACCGTCACCTATCGCCTCGGTCTTTTCGGTTTTCTCGGGGGAGTGCCGGGGCGTCCCGCCAACCTCGGTCTGCTGGATCAGCTCGCCGCGTTCGCGTGGGTGCAGCGCAACATCTCGGCCTTCGGTGGCGACCCGCGCCGGGTCACGGCGTTCGGGCAATCCGCCGGAGGCGATGCGGTCGCCCACCTCATGGCGACGTCCGGAGCGGCCGGGCTCTTCACGCGCGCGATCATTCAGAGTGCGCCCCTCGGTTTGGCGCGGGGCCGGTCCGAGATGTCGGCCGCGATGAACGACGTTTTCGGTGAGGCTCTCGCGGGTGTCGCTCCGGATGCCCCGGCCGCGGACATCCTGGCGATGCAACCCGCGGTCGACACGGCCGCCTCGCGCTTCGGCCTGAAGAGCGGCATGGCTTTCGGCACCCAGTACGGGCATGAACCGTTGCCCGCCGAGGCCGAGCTGGACGAAGCATGGGATGCCGCGGCGCCGAGCATCGACATCCTGATCGGACACACGGCCGAAGAGGCGGCGCTGTTTCTGCCCCGTCTGCAGAGTCTGCAGGGTGTTCTGCGAGTTCCCGTGCTCGGCAAACTCGTCGGACGCACCGTGGTGTCGCTCGTCACGCGCCTGGTGTATTCGCGGGACAGCCGGAAGTTCGCTCGCCGTCACGCCCGGGCAGGCGGCCGCGCGCATCACTACGTCATCAGTTGGTCGGCGCCGAAGAGCGGCTGGGGGTCTGCGCACACCGTCGATCTGCCTCTGCTGTTCGGGGACGCGGATGCCTGGCGCGCTGCGGCGCTCGTAACGGGCACGCCGTGGGCGGATATCGATGCATCCGGCCGTCAGGTCCGTGCCGTGTGGGGACGCTTCGCGCGGGGCGAGGACCTCGGCGAGCGCGTGACGGTGCCGCGGGCGCTCGACGTCCGCCGCATTCGCTAACCCGCCTGCTCTGTGAGCCTGTCGACGGAACAGCGGTGCCGTCCGCACGGCGCGAATATCAACACGCCGACCCGGCCCCGAGCGTCCGGCGTGTCGGGCGCCCGGTCGTGCGGGCGGCACACGCTACCCGAACG
>NZ_HG779823.1:0-8368 GCF_000582705.2 Microbacterium sp. C448 | reverse complement strand
CGCTTCTTGGTAGCGCGAGTCTGGCGAGTTGGTAGCGGTGTTGGGTGGTGTTGGTAGCGGCCCGGCCGTCGCTGACCGGGCCGCTGGTCGTTACTCCCAGTAGGTCTCTTCTGTTCGGGCGTGGTCGTGGCGGAGTCTGCGCATGTCGATTTGGCCGAGGTTGATGGTTCGGGCGTGGTTCGCGAGCCGGTTCACGATCGAGTCCGCCGCGACCCGGTCGGGTAGCTCGGTGACCCAGTGGCTGGGGCCGGTCTGCGAGGCGATCACGGTGGGGAGGCGGTGTTCACGGTTCGCGAGGATCGCGAACAGGTCGCTCGCGGCGTCGCTGTCGATCCCGACGGTGAGGAAGTCGTCGAGGATGAGCAGGTCGGTTTGCGAGAGCTCGTTGAGCAGCTTCTGGTGGGCGATGCCGTCGCCGCGGGCGATGACGAGCCTGCGGGCGAGGTCGTCCATGCGGGCGTAGGTGACGGCGTGGCCGTTGTGGCAGGCGGCGATCCCGAGCGCGCAGGCGAGGTAGGTCTTCCCGCCGCCGGTCGGGGAGATGATGAGCAGGTTCATCGGGTCGGCCCGCCAGTCGTGGGCGGCGTAGCGGCGCATCCGGACGGGGGTGATCCCTCGACCGTCCCGGTAGTCGATCTCCGCGACTGTCGCGTGCGGGATCGGGAACCCGGCCTGCCGGGTCAGCTTCTCGACCTTGTGTGCCCGCCGCTGTTCGAGCGCGTCGTCGACGGCGGTGAGGAACAGCTGCTCCGGGGTGAGGGTGTCGTTGACCTCGTCGGCGATGAGTTCCTCGAGGCGGGTCGCGACGTGCGTGACCCGTAGTGCCCGGAACTTCTCGTAGTCGATGCTCGTGAACGTCACCGGTCCGCCTCCCCGCTGGTGGCGTAGTGCGACGCGTCGCGGACGAACACGTCCGGGCCGTCGGCGACGTCGCCGCCGCGTTTCCGTGTCGACGCGGCCGGTGTCGCTGGTCGGGGCTTCTTGGTGTCGCTGTCGATGCCGGCCATGATCCGCTTCAGCGTCGTGTAGGTCGCCTGACCGCCCCGGTTGATCAGCTCCTGGCAGGCAGCTTCGAGTCGTTCCCGGTTCTGTTTCCCCAGCCCGCTGAGCACGTTCTGGCAGTCGAGGTAGCCTTGCGCCTCGATCTTCTGCCGGTCCAGGATCTGCTCGATCACCTCCACTGTCGCGGGTCCGAAGCTGCGGGCCCGGTCGGTGAACCAGCGTCTGGACCACAACCCGTCGATGTTGCGGTGCTGCGGCGGGACATGCTCGGGCAGCGTCGAGTACTGCCCCTTCCGGCCGACGAGGCGACGGTGTTCGCAGACGATGTCGTGGCCGTCGAACACGGTCACCCGGGTCTGCGTGAACCGGACCCGCAGCAACTGTCCGGCCAGCCGGTAGGGGACGGAGTAGCGTTGCGAATCCGCGGTGACATGGTAGTTGCGGCCGGCCTTGAGCTCCTTCCAGGTCACTTCCTCGAACGCGGCGTCGGGCAGCGCCGCGAGCAGGTGCGCCTCCTCGGCAGTGAACCGCTCCCACCGGGTCGAGTCGTCCGCCCGGCGCAGGTCGTGATTGATCTCCCGCACCCGCTCATCGATCGCGTCGTTGAGCTCGGACAGGGTCGTAAAGACGTCGTCCTCGAGGTAGCCGATGACACGCTTGTTGACGACGTTGACCGCGTTCTCGGCCGCCGCCTTGTCTCTCGGGCGCTTCGCCCTGGCGGGGACGATCGCGGTGCCGTAATGATCGGCGAGCTGCTGATAGCGGGCGTTGACCACTCGCTCCGCGTCGCCCTTGCGCGCCTGATGCGTCGAGGTCGCCGGGTTGTCCGGCACGACGATCTGCACTACTCCGCCATAGGACGCGAACGCCCGCACGTGCGCGTCCAGCCACGCCTCCGACCGCATGTCCGCGTAGGCGCGGCAGAACAACGCGCCCGAGAACGGCAGCACCGCGACGAACAGCACCGCCCGGGTGATCTCGCCGGTGACCGCGTCGACCAGGTCGATCGTGTCACCAGCCCAGTCCACGAGCATCGCCCGCCCCGGCTCGTGATGCAGCGTCGCGACCAGATCATTGGTGCGGACGTAGTCGGCGAACAGGGCGCAGAACTGCGAGTACCCATACTTCTTCCCCGCCCCACGCGCATCGGTGTAACGACGCCACGCCTGCAGCAACGTGAAGTGCCGGTTCTGCCGCATCGACGCCAGCACCCGCGCCAGATCCGGCTGGTCGTACTCGTCCGACACCCGCCGGCGCCCGTCCGGGAACCACTCCGCCAACTCGCGATCGCTGACCGCGATCGCCGACTCGATGCCATGCTCGACGATCGCCTGCCTCACACGCGCGACATCGCGATGCGAGCACCCCACGACCTCGGCCACGTCCCGGTAGCTGCGCCGCTCCAGCAGCAACGTGAGAATCCTCCGGTAGTCCGTCATGTTCCGCCTTCCACACAAGAACGGCGACGCCCATGCGTCACCGTTCCCTCAGCAGAGCACCACACCCCAGCCCGAGCGCTACCAACTCGCCGGAAAGCCGCTACCGACTCCGTGGACTCGCGCTACCAGGAAGCGCTACGCGCCAATTACTTAACACCAGCTGAGCGTACGGAAGCTGGCCGCGCTGGCTCGACGGGCCTGAGACGCGCATGCTTGCGCGATCAATCGCCTCGCCAGAGCATTCGTAGAATTCCTGATGTATCAGGCAAAACGGCATCACATGATGATCGTTCCCCGGCAAGCAGAGACCGACTCGCGACAAAAATGCGAACTTCCGTCGCGCCCCATGCGCAGTCCATCCGCTTCGGACTCGACGACGCGTGTTCAGTAGAGACTGACAATCACGCAATCGGGATCAGCCGTTGAAGTGCTTGACATCAAGATCGTCCGAGAAAACGCCATCCGCGATATCGTCCGCGGCGCCAGACTCCTCGCCCTCTATGACGACGCCCTCACCGACGGCGAGGTCAGTGAACGCAACTCCGTGCCGCTCCGCGAACATTCGGGCGCGCTTCGAGTACAGGGGTCGCCCGAGGTCGTTGAGCAGACCGTCGTGCACCGGGATCGCCTGACGAGGGCGTACGGCGGTGATGAAATCGACCATCTCGGCCATCTTGTTCCACGGCGCGTTCAACGGCACGAGCAGAGTGTCGGGCGCCGGGCCCGCGGGCACGATGAAACTGTCGCCCGGATGATAGACGAGGCCGTCGACGATGTATCCGGTGTTCGCGACGACGGGGATGTACGAATGGATGACGGCATGCTGCCCCCCGACCGTGCGCACCGAGAATCCGGCCGCCTCGAACTTCTCACCGGCACCCGTCGCAATGATCTGATCGGCATCGACTCCCGCGGCCGCGGCGGCCTCGATGAGGCGCGCGGCCGGCACCTCGGGTGCACGGACCGTAACCTGCGGGTGCGCCGCCAGGTACTCCAGCACGGGAGCCTCATCCAGGTGGTCGGGATGCTGATGCGTGACGAGGATGTGCTCCGCGCCGTCCAATGCGACGGACAGGTCGGTGTAGTTGCCCGGGTCGATCAGGATGCGACGACCAGCCTTCTCCAGACGCACACACGCGTGTCCGAACTTGGTCAACTCGATACGGATCATCTGTCCCACCTTGCTCTTGTTGTTTCGGTCTGTCGGCACCGTCGCCTTGAGGCAGCGCCTCGCTTTGCGACTGCTCTTCACTCGCTTTGCGACAGCTCCTCAGTTGTCGCGTTCGACCAGCGCCAGCACGCGTGCCGGGCTGCCGGTACCCCCGACGATCGGCAACGGGGCAACGATGATCACGGCACCCGTCGTGGGGATCCTGTCCAGATTCTGCAAAGACGTGATCCCGTAGGTGTCGCCCCCGAGGAGGAAATGGTGCATGGGTCGCGGGGGCGTCAGCTTGTCCGCCTGCCCCGCGTCGATCCCCAATGTCTCTACCCCCACACCCACGACCATCGGCGACTCAGCGAGCCACTTCGCGCAGGCGGCGGTGAAGCCGGGGGTGTGCGGACCGATCTCGTCGCGGTTGACGAACTTCGCCTCGTCCTGGCTGTATGCGCTCCATCCCGTGCGAACGAGCAACCAGGCGCCGGGCGGGAGCGGACCGTGCTGCGCTTCCCAGGCCTGCACGTGGTGCACGTCCACCAGAAAGTCGGCGTCCTCGGTTGCCTCGGCCGTGACATCGAGTACGACGGCGGGGCCGATCAGTCGCGTGAGTGGCACCTGCGAGACGTCGTCGCCGTCACGACCCGATGCCCAGTGGATCGGGACGTCGAGGTGCGTGCCCGTGTGCTCACCGATGTGGATGTTGTTGTGCTTCCACCCGGGCCCACGATCGTCATAGGCCGAGATCTCTTCGAGCTCGAACGGGGCCGGGCTCCCGAACGGGAGCGGAAGTTTCAGACTGGGGGTGTTCTGCGTGAGCTTGTTGGTGAGATCGATGATCTCTACCCGCTCAGCACGCAACATGCCGATCAGGTCGACCAGAGTTGTCATGGGATGAGCCTTCCTGGCGAAACGGCACGAGCCGGGAGTCGAGTCGGAGACCCCCACAGGGCAGTGCGGGTCACGGTGTCTGCGCCTTACTCCGGCCGGGCCTGGCCCCACGGAGTGTTCAGGTGCGACTGCGAATCGCGCTCGTTCTTCAGGGGCCCGCCGACAGCGATATAGCGGGGACCGGCGATCAGGAGCTCCTCGGCCGGGAACTTGGTGATGACCTCGCAGCCGTCGGCCGTGACGACGACCTCTTCCTCGATGCGCGCGGCCCCCCAACCATCCGCGGCGGGCCAGTACGTCTCGAGCGCGAATACCATGCCCTCTTTGAGTTCCTCGGGGTGGTCGAAAGAGGTCAACCGCGAGAAGATCGGCTTCTCCCAGATCGACAGACCGATTCCGTGGCCGTACTGCAGCGCGAACGCCGACTCTTCGTCCGCGAATCCGAACTCGTGAGCCTGGGGCCAGACAGCGCAGATATCTGCTGTCGTCGCGCCCGGGCGGACGAGGGCGATCGCACGGTCCATGTAGAACTCAGACAGGTCCGCATCTTCGTCGCCGTCGCCGAGGAACTGCAGTTCAGCCGCGCTGCGGTTCGCTTGCATCTTCCGCAGTCCGTTGTGAGCGAGCAGGTCCGGCGACTCGAGATAGAACTCGGACTCGAACTCTTCGACCGCTCACGTCGCGCGATCCAGCTGACGGCAGACGGCGCCGCCATCCTGCGCCTCGCCCGCGACCTGCTCGGACGCGCGCAAGCGATTACCGACGAGGCAGGCCGACGCGTCGAGACACCCCGGGTGCAAAGACTCGGGGTGCCGAGCGGAATGGGACGAAGGCTGACCGCCATTCTGCGCTCTCTTGCCCTGCATGGGGTCACCGCGCGACCTCATGCGATCGACCCCGCCCGGCGAACGACGATGCTCCTGGACGGTTCGCTCGACGCCGCCATCATCCGCGGCGAGATCAGGAGCGACGCCCTGTGGACGTCTCATGTGTGGGACGAGAGGATCGTGGCCGCCCTCCCCGACCACCACCCGTTGGCCGAACGTGCCTTCGCCACCCTCCCCGAGCTAGCCGCGACCCCCGTCGCGATCGTCGAGAGGTCCGCCAACCCGGCCTTGCACGACCTGCTGAACGCAGCGTTGGCCGGCTCGGGTCGTGTCCTCACCCCCGGCATCCCCTTCTCGGGAATCGAATCGACGTTCGCCGAACTCGCCACGAGCCGAACGCCGATGTGGACCCCCGTTTTCGAGGGATACGAGGCGGAGCACTCCTACGAAGGTATGGTGACGCTTCCCGTCGAGCCCGCGCTCTACCTGCCGTCATTCCTCGCGGTGGGACCCCACATCACACGCCCGCTGCGGCAGTTGTACGTGGATGCGTGCCGCAGCGCGGGTACTCAGGGCTGAGCCGGGCTCACGCGACCCAGATGGTCTTCAGATTGCAGAACTCCCGAATACCTTCGACCGAGAGTTCACGCCCGAAGCCCGAGCGCTTGATGCCACCGAAAGGCAGCTCCGGGTAGGAGATCGTCATGCCGTTGACGAACACCGCGCCGCTTTCTAGACCGCGCTCCGCGCGGGCGATCTCGTCGGCATCTGTGCTCCAGAACGCCGACCCGAGCCCGAACGGGCTGTCGTTGGCGACCGACAGTGCCTCGTCAAGGGATGCCACCTTGTACATCGAGGCCACGGGGCCGAAGGCTTCTTCCTCGTACAGGCGCATGTCTGTGGTGATGTCCGCGATGACCGTCGGGGTGTAATACCAGCCCCCGGCGACATCATTCCGGCGCCCGCCCGTGACGACCGATGCCCCCTTGACTCGAGCGTCCTCCACGAGCTCCTCGAGCTCACGCAGCCCCGACTCCGTCGCGAGGGGTCCGATCTCGGTCAGATCATCGGCAGGGTCACCGATGACGAGCGCCGCCATGCGCTCGGCGAAGAGCGCCGAGAACTGGTCATATACGTCTTCGTGGATGATGAAGCGCTTGGCGTTGATACACGCTTGGCCGTTGTTGCTCGTCCGGGCCCTGACCGCGGTCTCGACCGCGGCATCGAGCCGTGCGGATGGCATGACGATGAACGGGTCGGAACCGCCGAGTTCGAGCACGGCCTTCTTCAGCACGCTTCCCGCCGCCGCACCCACGGAGCGACCCGCAGCCTCGGAGCCAGTCAGCGTGACGGCAGCGATGCGCGGATCGCGGATGACCGCCTCGACTCGTCGAGCCGCGATGAGGAGCGTCGAGAACGCGCCCTGCGGGAAGTCGGCGCGCGCGAAGAGCTCGCCTATGTAGACGGCGACCTGGGGAACGTTGGACGCGTGCTTGAGCAAGCCTGCGTTTCCCGCCATCAGGGCGGGGGCCGCGAAGCGCACGACCTGCCAGACCGGATAGTTCCAGGGCATGACGGCGAGCACAACACCCATCGGCTCGAAGCTCGTGCGCGCGGACGACGCAGAAACCGCGGCCGGGTCGTCGAGCTCCCGGCCCGTCAAGAACTTCTCCGCGTTGTCCGCGTAGAAGCGCATCGCATAGGCGGACTTCGCGACCTCGGCACGAGCCTGCGCAATCGGCTTGCCCATCTCGGCGGTGATGACGGCCGCGACCTCGTCCGCCTCCGACTCGAGGAGGTCCGCGGCGGCACGCATCCGCTCTGCGCGACCCGCGAAACCGAGCTCGGCGAGCAGGGGAACCGCGGCGGATGCTGCCGCGATGCGACTCTCGACAAACTCGTCCGAGTCCTCTTCGAACGCGGCGAGTTCGGCGCCCGACGACGGATTGATACTGCGAATGACAGCCATGGTCTCCTGGTTTCTGGGACGGACGGATCAGATGAGGATCGTGAGCGGATTCTCGATCCGACGTTGGAACGCGGCGAGCCACGTGGCAGCGACGGCACCGTCCAGAACCCGGTGGTCGGCCGACAGTGTCACGGTCATGACCTGGCCCACGCCGAGCTGGCCCGCGTCGTCCACGACGGGCACCGCCCGGGCGGCGCCCACCGCGAGGATTCCGGACTGGGGCGGATTGAGGATCGCCGAGAACTCGCTCGTTCCGAACATTCCGAGGTTCGACACCGAGAAGCTGCCCCCCTCGAGTTCGTTCTGCTTCAGGCGGCCCTCTCGTGCGCGACCGGCCATCTCGGCGACGGTTGCGCTGACCTGGCTGAGGGACTGGGTCTCGACGCCCCGCAGGACGGGGGTCGTCAGCCCACCCTCGGTTGCGACGGCGACCGAGATGTCGACCGACGAGAAGTGACGGATGCTGTCACCGTTCCAGATCGCGTTGGCCTCGGGAACCTCGACCAGGGCCGCGGCGACGGCCTTCAGCACGAAGTCGTTCACCGAGATCTTGCGCGGCGCGCTCTCATTAACCGTCCGGCGCAGCTCGAGCAGCGCATCGACGCGACAGTCGGCCACGAGGTAGAAGTGTGGCACCGTCGACTTGCTCTCGGTCAGGCGCCGGGCGATCGCCTTGCGCATGCGATCGAGGGGAACGTCGACGAAGGACGCGCCCGCGGTGGATGCGGATGCGGCGGGAGTCGGTGTGGTGGCCGGAGCCGCCGTCGGCTGCGCTGCGGGCGCTGCGGCGGGTGCTGCGGCGGGTGCCGTCACGGGTGCTGCAGCGAGGTGGCGTTCGAGATCGCGGCGGACGATACGTCCGTGCGGCCCGCTCCCCCTCACATCCGTGATCTCGACGCCTGCATCGGCGGCAAGGCGGCGCACGAGGGGGCTGGCGAACAGGCGACGGCCCGAGTCAGGTGCTGTCGCGTCACTCGGGTCCACGGGCGTCGGTGTCGGCGCCTCGGCTGCCTGAGCAGCCGTCGCGTCGTTCTCTTCCACCGGGGCGGCCGCCTGTGCGGCGGGCTCGGGTTCGGGTTCG
>NZ_HG779822.1:0-18309 GCF_000582705.2 Microbacterium sp. C448 | reverse complement strand
CTCCGGCAGTGACGCCCGCCGCGGCGAGCGCGAGCGCGATGGCAGTCTCGCCCTCGCCGTCGGCCAGCAGCACGATGATCGGCTCGCCCACCAACACGCTGTCGCCCTCGGCGACGAGGACACGACCGACCGTGCCGGCCTGTTCGGCAGAGAACTCCACGATCGCCTTGTCGGTTTCGATCTCGGCCAGCGGCTGGCCCACCGTGACGGAACTTCCCGCCGAGACGAGCCAGGTCTGGATCGCGGCCTCGGTCGCGCCGGCCAACACCTCCGGCATCCGGATGACGTCAGCCATGATCAGCCTCCCAATCCTGCGCGCACGGCCTCGAGACCGGCGACGACCTCGGGCGTGCGGGCGATCGCGGCCCGCTCGAGAACCTTCGAAATGCTCGGGGAAGCCTCTTGCCCGGTGACGCGGGCGATCGGCTGATCAAGCCAGTCGAAGAACCGACGCTGGATCTCGTCCGAGAGCCACGCGCCGTACGACGTGCCCTGCGCGCCCTGCTCGACGATGAGCACCGCGTTCGTCTTCTTGATGCTGTTGCCGATCGTGTCCCAGTCGATCGAGGCACGGTCGAGCCAGCGCAGGTCGATGAGCTCGGCATCCACGCCGGTCTGCTCGATCGCCTCGGCGGCGTCGTGGACCATCGACAGGTAGCTGATGACCGTGACGTCGCGGCCCTCGCGCACGATGGCCGCGCTTCCCGGGGGAATGATGTAGTCGAGGTCGCCGACGGGCACCTGGTCTGCCCGTCCGTACAGATCGACGTGCTCGATCACGAGCACCGGGTCTTCGAGGGCGAGGGCGGCGTTCATCAGACCGACGTAGTCCGTCGCGTTCGATGCGGCGACGATGCGCCAGCCGGGGCTGGTGGCGAAGATGCCCGCCGGATCCATCAGGTGCTGCGACCCGTAGCCGGAGCCGATCGCGACCTTGGTGCGCAGGACGAGCGGGACGGGGTTGTCTCCGCCGAACATGTGGCGCGCCTTGCCGATCTGGTTGAACACCTGGTCGGCCGCCACCCACATGAAGTCGGGGTACATGAACTCGACGACCGGTCGGAAGCGACCGTCGAGCGCGAGGCCCGCGGCGAGGCCGGTGAACGCGTTCTCGCTGATGGGCGTGCCCAGGACGCGCTCGTCGCCGTAGCGCTTCGCCAGGCCCTTGGTCGCGCCGTTGGTGCCGCCGTTCAGGCGGTGGACGTCTTCGCCCATCACCACGATCCGCGGGTCGACATCCATGCGGCGATCCATCACCTGGGCCACCGCGTCGACGAACTTCAGCGCGCGGGTCTCTCCAACCGCGCCGAGGGTCGTCAGGCTGGCAAGCTCCTGGCCGTCGCCCCGGACGCCCACGTTGACGAAGCTCGTCTCGGGCCACAGCTCGGGCTTGATGCGGCGTTTGCCGGCGTTGTCCGGGTCGGGCTGCAGCAGCTCACCGACGGCGTCGGACATCGCGGACTGGACGCGGGTGCGCAGGTCCGCCACCTGTGCATCGTCGATCAGCCCGCGCTCACGCATCCGTTTCGCCACCAGCTCGAGAGGATCGCGCGCACGCCATGTCGCCTCTTCGTCCTTGGTGCGGTAGCCGAACGCGCTGCCCGGGTAGGGACCGTTCTGATGGAAGAACCGATACACCTCGGCCTCGATGACCGTCGGGCCACCGCCCGAGCGCATTACGGCGGCCGCCTCTTGCGTCGCCAGGTAGACGGCGAGGGGGTCCATGCCGTCGACGCGCCACGAGGGGATACCGAATCCCTGCCCACGCACCGAGAAGCGCGTGTCGGCCGTAATCTCGTCAGCGCGCGTCGACACGGCGTAGAGGTTGTTCTCGATAAAGAACGACACGGGGAGCTTCCAGGCCGCGGCGAGATTCATCGACTCGAGCACGGACCCGATCTGCGCGGCGCCGTCGCCGAGATAGTTGATGGTGAGGTCTGACGTGCCGCTGTGCTTCTGGGCCCAGGCGTTGCCGGTTGCCATGGGCGCTCCGCCGCCGACGATGGCGTTCGTTCCGAGCGCACCTGCCTCGAACCACTGCAGGTGCATGGATCCGCCGCGACCGCGGCAGTATCCCTGCGCGAGGCCGAGGATCTCGGCGAGCGTGCGTTGCAGCACCTCTTGGATCACGTCGTTGACCGGCTCGGCGGGATCGATCACACCGCCCGAGACGTGGGTCAGCGCCTTGGCCAGGAACTGGTGATGACCTCGGTGCGAGCCGTTCACGCCATCCGCGGAGCGCAGCCCGACGATGGACCCGACCGCGCCGCCCTCTTGGCCGATGCTGGAGTGCGCCGGGCCATGCACCAAGCCTTCGCCCGCCAGCTCGAGCACGGTCTCTTCGAACGCGCGGATCAGATGCATCTGCGCGAGCATCGTGCCGAGCAGGGCCGGGCCAGCGGCATCCCAGTCGGCCTGGGTCGTCGTGAGCTCGTACCAGTCCACACCGGTTTGTAGGCGCTTCTTCTTCGGCATCCTCGCCTCAACTCCCTCGAACGACCCGGGACATCCCCGACCTGTGCAGGTTAGAGGAGGATTTGATCCAATGCAAGCACAAGAAGCAGCCATATCCTCAAAATCGCGGACAGTTCCTTGCTATCGGATACAATTCGACGATGGGCGGGGATGTGAAGATGATGACACGGAGGTCCTGATGAGCGTTGGCAACGGCATACCCGGCCTGCGGGGAACGGATCACATCGGCTTCACCGTGCCCGACCTCGATGAGGCGCACGCGTTCCTCGTCGATGTGCTCGGCTGCGATGAGATCTATCGGCTCGGCGCCAAACGGTCGAGCGACGACGACTGGATGCTCACGCATCTCGGCGTCCACCCCCGCACCGTCATCAGCGAGATCCGCTTCTACCGCCTCGGTCACGGGGCGAACTTCGAGGTCTTCCTCTACGAACCGGCCGACGGGCAGAATCCGCAACCGCGCAACAGTGATATCGGCGGGTTCCACATCGCCCTCTACGTCGACGACCTCGACGTGGCGGTCGAGTATCTTCGCAGTAAGGGGGTCGACGTCATGGGGAATCCCACCGCGAGCAAGCAGTCCGCCGAAGGGCAGCGCTGGATCTATTTCCGCAGCCCCTGGGGCCTCCAGTTCGAACTCGTGAGCTTCCCCGCGGGTAAGGCATACGAAAACTCGTCCGCACGCCTGCTCTGGCATCCGGCATACCCGCAACTATGAGGACCGAGAAAGATGCCCGCCGCATGAGCCACGGCGCAACCGGCGCAGCCATCGCCGACAGTCTGCGCGAGAGGATCCTCGCTGGCGCCTACGTGCCCGGCGAGAGACTGCGACCCGACGAAATCGCCGAAGAACACGGCGCAAGTCGCCTGCCGGTGCGCGAGGCTCTCCGCACGCTCGAAGCCGAGGGGTTGATCGACCTCGTCGCGAACACGGGAGCATGGATCTCGCGCATCACGATGGCGGAGTGCGAAGAGATGTATCAGATGCGAGAACGCCTCGAGCCGCTTCTTCTGCGCATGAACGTCCCCCACATCACGTCCGCGCTGGGCGACGACCTCGAGGCCCTCGCGCGCTCCATGGAGCAATCCACCGATGTCGAGAGGTTCCTTCAGCTCGACCGCGACTTCCACCTGTCAAGCCTGAAAGCGATCGAGACACCCGTCCTCGGCCCGACGGTCATGAACCTCTGGAATCGAACGCAGCACTACCGGCGGGCCGCGACGCGCCTGTTCTACCTCGAGGAGGACCGCAGCGTCCACCACGACCATCACCTCATCGTCAACGCGATCCGCAACGGTGACGCCGACGAAGCCGAACAGGTCCTCGCTCGACACATCCGCCGCAGCCGGCTCGAACTCTCGCGGCACCCCGAAGTATTCGGCTGAGCATGGCGACGGGCGGGCGTCGGCGACGTCGGTCCGTCACACGTTCGAACTTCGCAACCGCGGGTGCATCGTGCCCGGCTCACACGGCGACCGCCGAGGCGCGGCTCAGCTGCATCAACTGCTCCAGCGCCTCCGGCGGGAAGGCGCCGCCGGTGAAGGCGAGGAACTGCCGCATCGGCATGGACTCCACCATCTTCAGCTCGTCCGGGTTCTTCTCGGAGTGCTTGCGCTGTTCGTCGGTCATCCCCGCGCTCAGCCCCTGCATCAGAACGGGACCGACGACGGGATGCGCGAACCACTCGCCCACCGCCGACTCGAGGGTCAGCGGACGGACGCGGATGTCTCCGGCCAACGTGATCGTCTGTTCTGCAACGATGCGCGAGACGTCCTCGCCGATCTGGATCGCGTAGTCGCCCGCGGGCACGACCCATCCGGCCGACTCGATGTCCCAGTACGCGAACGCTCGCCGATCGAGAGCGAACTCGACCGTGCGGGACTCGCCCGGCTCGAGCCGGACCTTCGTGAACGCGCGGAGTTCGCGGGCCGCCCGGCGCACCGGACCGGCCGTGGTCGATACATAGAGCTGAACGACGTGCTTGCCCGCCACAGCGCCCGTGTTCGTGACCGTGACCGTCACGGCGGCGGTGTCCGACCCTGTGGTCTCGACCCGCAGGTCGCCGGTCTCGAACGTGGTGTAGCTGAGCCCGTACCCGAACGGGTAACGCACCGGCTGGGCCGCGGTCTCGTAGTGGCGGTACCCGACCATCACGCCCTCGCCGTAGCGCACGTGACCCTGCTCGCCCGGGAAGTTGTTCCAGCTCGGGTTGTCCTGCAGACGCAGCGGGATGGTTTCCGCGAGGTGCCCCGACGGATTCACGACGCCGAAGAGCACGTCGGCGATAGCCGACCCGCCCGCCTGACCGAGTAACCAACCCTCCACGATCGCGTCGACCTCGTCGTGCCACCCCTCGAGCGATACGACGCCCCCGTTGGAGAGCACGACGACCGTGCGCTCGGCGACGGCCGCGACCTCGCGAATCACGGCGATCTGCGCACCCGGCAACGAGAGCGTCGTCCGGTCGAAACCCTCGGACTCTTCGCGGTCGCTGAGCCCGGCGAACACGATCGCGACGCCCGCGCCCGAGGCGACCGAGACCGCTTCCCGGCGGTGCTGCTCGGCGCCCTCCGCGTCGGCCAGGACGAAGCCCGGAGCGTATTCCACACCGATCCCCCGGGCACCGGCGTGCTCGCGGATGCTGTCGAGAGCGGCGTCCGTTCGCGTCGCGTTGATGTGGGAGCTTCCGCCTCCCTGGAATCGCGGTTCGACCGCAAAAGCACCGACAACAGCGATGCGGGAGGGCGCCCCGAGCGGGAGTGTGGCCTGCTCGTTCTTCAGCAGGACGATGGAGTCCGCGGCGAGCGTCCGGGCGAGGGCGTGGTGCCCCTCGACATCCAGCTCGCCGCTCGCCGTGTGCGGCAGGCGCGCGAGCTGGACGACGCGGCGAACGGCCTCGTCCAACACGCTCTCATCCAGCCGTCCGCTCCGCACCGCGTCGACGATCTGCTGATCGGTCGATCCGCCACTGCCGGGCATCTCCAGGTCCATACCGGCCGCGACTGCCGCCACGCGATCGCTCACGGCGCCCCAGTCCGAGACGACCGCGCCCGCGAAGCCCCACTCGGTACGCAGGACGTCTGTGAGCAGCCACGGATTCTGCGACGCATAAACGCCGTTGATCTTGTTGTACGAGGCCATCACGGTGGCCGGTTGAGCCTCGGTGACGACACGCTCGAAAGCGGGCAGGTATATCTCCCGCAGCGTCCGCTCGTCGACGTCGGAGCTGATCCGCATCCGCTCGTGCTCCTGATTGTTGGCGGCGAAGTGCTTCACGGATGCCCCGGGACCGACCTCTTGCATGGCCGCCACGTGAGCCGCGCCCAGCACGCCCGAGAGCAGCGGGTCTTCGGAGTAGTACTCGAAGTTCCGGCCGCACAGGGGGGACCGCTTGATGTTGACGCCGGGGCCCAGGACGACGGAAACGCCGAAAGCCAGCGCCTCTCGGCCGACGGCAGCGCCCACCTGGCGCGCGATCTCGGGATCCCAGCTCGAGCCGACGGCGACGGCCGGCGGAAAACAGGTCGACGGCTCGGCGGCGTTGATGCCCAGGTGGTCGGACCCGCCGGTCTGACGACGGATGCCGTGGGGTCCGTCCGTCAGCACGATGGACGGGATGCCCGCCTCGGGGATCTCCTTCGTGCTCCAGAAGTCGCGCCCGGAGAGAAGCGCTGCCTTCTGCTCGAGGGTCAGGGAGGTGAGGTCGGGATTCATGAGGCCGCTCCGGTCTGCGTGAGGGATCGTTCGAGTTCCGCCCGGAGGGCGTCGGAGGCACCGGGGATGTACTCGAGCAGCGTCGCGATCGTCATCGCGGCCGCCTCCGGCGCCTTGGCGTCCAGGGGAACCCCCGGAAAGTGGGTGCCGAAGACGTCGGTGAATCGCCGCCATGCCGCGGGGTCATCGGAAACCTCGCGCAGGGTCGAGTCGAGGCTGAGGGCGACCGGGGCGGGCCCATCCGGCAGCGCGTACGTCCACGAGTGCTCCCCCGCATCCGTCACCTCCGCCGTGAGTCCCTCGGGGTGCAGCGGCAGGACGACCTCAGCCGACGTGCCGCGCGGGATCTCGACCGTGACCCGCGCCGAGCCGGAGTCCACCGCCCACTCGACGCGCACCGGGCCGTGCACCGTGTCGTGGCGCAGCGACGCCGAGGTCAGGTCGCCGCCGGGCCGAGGGGCGATCCGCATGCGGCGGTACCCGGGTTCGAGCAGGGTCAGCCCCCCGATGGTGCGATGCATCCAGTCCACGACCGCGCCGAGCGCGTAGTGGTTCAGGGAGGTCATGCCCGACGGGTTGATGGTGCCGTCGGGACGCACCGAGTCCCACCGCTCCCAGATCGTGGTCGCGCCCATCGTGACCGGGTACAGGAACGACGGGCATCCCGTCTCGAGCAGCATCAGGTACGCCGCGTCGAGGTGCCCCGTCGACGAGAGGGCGTCGGTGACGAGCGGGGTTCCCGCGAAGCCCGTCGAGATCCGGTAGGCGGCCTGCGCGACGATCTCGGCCAGCCGGTCACCGGCGTGCTTTTTCTGAGCATCGTCGAGGATGTCGAAGACGATCGCGAGCGCGTAGGCGGTTGCCGTCTCGTTGACGACGCGGCCGCGGGCGGTGACGTACTCGTCGAGGAATGCCCGCCGAACACGTTCGGAGAGCCGCTCGAACTCGTCGGCATCGTCGGATCGATCCAGGATGCGTGCGGTCTCGGTCATCTCGCGGGTCGTCCGGCAGAGGTAGGCGGCGGCGACGAGGTGCCGGTCGGTCTTCCCGCCGGCCGGATTGTTCTCGGGCGCGTCCGGGTCGAGCCAGTCCCCGAACTGGAAGCCCCCGCTCCAGAGGCCGTTCGCATCGAGCGACGCGGCGACCTGACGGATGAACGTGGTCATCGACGCGTACGCATGGGCGAGGATCTGCTCGTCGCCGTACTCGCGGTACAGGGCCCACGGCAGGCTGACCGCGACATCGCTCCAGAGCGCGGTCGGCGAGGACGGCGTCGAGAGGACGTCGGGCACGACCCAGGGCACGAATCCCTTCTCGCGCTGTTCCGCGGCGAGGTCCTGCAGCCACGACCCGAGCACCCCACGCACGTCGTACAGGAAGGCGGCAGACGGGGTGAAGGCGTTGATGTCCCCCGTCCAGCCGAGGCGCTCGTCCCGCTGCGGACAGTCCGTGGGAACGCCCACGAAGTTTCCGCGCATCGACCAGACCGCGTTGGAGTGCAGCTTGTTCAGCAACGGATTCGAGGTCTCGAGCCATCCGGTGCGCGTCATATCGGAGTGGATGACGACGGCCTGGAAATCGTCGGGCGTGGGGACGCCCGGCCATCCCTCGACCTCCACGTAGCGGAATCCGTGGAACGTGAAGCGCGGCTCCCACGTCTCGCGCCCCTCACCGGCGAGCGTGTAGCGGTCGGTCGCCCGCGCGGTCCGGATCGTCTCGTAGTCGGGCTCACCGCCCGTCATCACCTCGGCGTGGCGGAGCGTGATCTCGGTACCGGCCGGGCCCTCGACCGAGATGCGCACCCAACCCGAGACGTTCTGCCCGAAGTCGACGACGGTGCGGCCGGCGGGCGTGCTCAGAATCTCGACGGGAACGAGCGCGTCGATGCGGCGGATCGGCGGAGCGGATGCCTCGAACAGCGTGTCTGCCGACCAGTCGAACGACTCCACGTCGCCCCAGGCGGAGTCGTCGAAGCCGAAGGTGTCCCACCCGGTCGGCTCGACCCGGGCGTCGTAGGTTTCGCCGTCGTAGATGCTGTTGACCCCGACGCCCCCGGTGCCCGCCCGAAAGGCGGTGTCGGTCGCGATCACGTCGACCGAACCGTCGGCGTACTCGAGCTCGAGGTGCAGCCATGCTGCCGGGCGGTCCGCGAAGTGATTGCGCACACCGTCCCAGCCGAGTCGGCCCAGCGCCCAGCCTTCGCCGAGCACCGCGCCGAGGGCATTGCCGCCGACGACGATGCCCCCGGTCACATCGTGCGTGCTGACCGCGAGCCGGTGACGGTACGACGTCCACCCGGGCGCGAGGACCTCGGCACCGACCACCTCGCCGTTCAGGTGCGGTTCGATGAGGCCGAGCGCCGTCACCCGCAGAGTCGCGCGAACGGGCTGCTCGGCGACCGCGAACTCGCGGCGCAGGTACGCGGCGGGTTCGCCGCTCGCCCCCGTCGAGGTGACGGGGGTGATGAACGCGGCGGACGGGGCGATGGGCACGATGAAACTCCTCGGAGAGCGGATGTTCGGGGTGCTGATCGTCGACCGATGGACCGGCCGGCCCTCAGCGGACGGAGCGCACCTTCAACACGACCAGGCCGCCGAGGACCGTGAAAATCCCCGCGACGATGTACAGCAGGGTGTAGTTCTTGTCACCGACCGCCGACGCGCCGACCGCAAGGAACACCGGGGCGATGAACGGGGCGACGGCCTGCGGGATCGACACGGCGAAGCCGATGATGCCCATGAAGCGTCCCGCGTTCGTATCCTTTTCCGGCAGGACGTCGAGGATCAGCGCCTGGTCGACGGCGGCGAACATTCCGATACCGACCGACGTGATGAGCGATCCCGCGTACAGCATGGTGATGTCGGCGGCGAAAGCCATCACGATCGCGCCCGCCGCGAACAGGACGGCACCGGCAAGCACGAACAGGCGACGACGGCGGAGCTTGTCGGAAAGGAATCCGCCACCGATCGCGCCGACCGTGGTTGCGAGGATGCCGAAGAGGCCGAGCGACGCGATGATCGGAGCGACCTCGACGACGTCCACGCCGAGCCTCGACGCGAAGAAGAATGCGGTGAACGTGGTGTTGAGGGTCAGACCGAAGTAGAAGAGGAAGCGCCCGAGCCAGACCCAGGAGAAGTCGGGGTATGTCCGCGGGTTGTAGAGGTACTTGCTGAAGAGCGTGCCGAGCGAGAGCGTGTCGGCGAAGCGCGCACCGCGCGTGTCCGCTTCACGCGTGAACAGAACGAACAGGATGACGGCGATGACGCCGATCAGGCCGGGCAGAAGGAACAGCAGGAGCGCGTTACCCGCGAAGCTGCCCGCGATCACGACACCGACAACGGGAGCCACCTGGGTCGCGAAGCCGGCCAGACCGGCCACCTTGCCGCGCTGGGTCTCGGAGAGCTTGTCGGCCATCGAGGTCTGCAGATTCTGGAAGACCTGACCCCAACCGATCTGGGCCAGGATCCATCCCGCGCCCAGCACCCAGACATTCGGGGCGAGGGCCATGACGACGAGCGAGAGAACGCCGAGCGTCATCCCCGCGACCATGAAGGGCCGACGGCGTCCCCAGCGAGTGCGCGTGCGGTCGCTCAGGACCCCGAACAGCGGAGCGGTCAGCATGACGGCCAGCGCGCCCGAGCCGGCGATGTAGCCCAGATACTCTTCGCGGCCGGGCGCGAGCTCGGACAGTCGGATCGACAACGAGATCGCCAGCGGGGTGATGAAGGCGACGAAAACACCGAACTGGCCGAGAACCTGGAACCAGATATACGACGCGCTGGCCTTCTGACCCGTCGGCGGGACGCTCGGGTCGATCACGACCTCGTCGAGCGCACCGGGAACGGCGGGGAGGGATTGCGGTGCCGCGAGCGGGAAGGCCGCAGCGTCGTCCGAGTGCATCGTCATAGAAGACTCCATTGTCACAATTGCGAGAGGATTACTAGCGCGAGCTAGCTTGCAGCAGAGTAGCGGAGACTACTAGCACGCGCAAGTTATTTTGCGAGGCACCGTCGGCCGACAAGAGACCAGCCCCTGAAGCAATACCATGAACCCGGAGGATCCGTGTCGGACAGGACAGCAGAGCGACGGGTGACCGCGGCGGACATCGCCCGTGAGGTGGGTGTTTCTCGCGCCACCGTCGGCTTCGTCCTGAACTCGACTCCGGGCCAGACCATCTCAGAGGCGACCCAAGAGAAGGTCCTGGCCGCAGCGCGACGACTCGGCTACCGCCCGCACCTGGCCGCCCAGGCCCTCGCGAGCGGGCGCAACAGGATCATCCTCCTCGTGCTCCCCGACTGGCCGATCGACTACAGCATGCGCCGCCATGTCGACGAAGCATCCGCGGCCCTCGACCAAGCGGGTTACTCGCTCGTGACGATGACACCTCATCCGGGCGGAAACGCACGACCGCTCTGGGAGACCCTGCAGCCCGACGTCGTGATGGGAATGCTCCCGTTCGGCGAGGAGCTGTTCGACGAGATCCGCGCGTCGGGCGTGGGCGCCGTCATCCCGCAGCCGACCGAGTCCACCGAGGACGACGAGCAGCCCTTCAGCTTCAGCCAGGGCCCCCGCCTACAGGTCGAACACCTCGTCGAGCGACAGCGCCGACGGCTGGCCTACGCGGCGTCAGCGGATCCGCGCCTCGCCGAACTGGCGGCATCCCGATACGAACTCGCCGCCGCGACCGCACGACAACACGGCATCGAGGACGTCCCGCACGCCGCCGTCGACGCCGCGAACGTCCGCGAGATCGTGAGCGGCTGGCGGCAGGCTGGGGTTACCGGCATCGTCGCGTACAACGACGACGTCGCGGCCCTCGTCGTCGGCGCCGCCCTCCGCGAGGGAATCGCCGTGCCCCGCGACATCGCCGTGATCGGGCACGACGACGCTCCCATCTCCAGCGTGTTCGTCCCGTCTCTCTCGACCGTCCACGTCGACGACGAGGGGCTCGGCCGTTACTTCGCCGACCTTGCTCTGGCGGCCGCCGCCGGCGAGGATCCGCCTCGTCGGCAGCACAGCCCGCAGGTCACTCTGCGGGTGCGCGAGTCGACCGCCTGATCCGACTGCACATCCTGATCCGACTCGGACCGGAGGTCATGACCGGGCTACTGGTTCACCTCCGGGCCGCGAGCGATTCGCGACGCCAAGCTGCCGCGAGTTGGCCTGGGGTTTTGTGGAGCCACCTAAGGGAATCGAACCCTTGACCTATTCATTACGAGTGAATCGCTCTGCCGTCTGAGCTAAGGTGGCGCGCGCCGCTTGCGCGATGCACAAGCAACGATCTTACAGGCTGCCGAGCCGCGCCGTGAACTCGCGCGCGACCGCACCTCGACCTGCCACGCCGAGTGCGCCGGTTAGTACCGAATGCACCCCTGACGCCCGGCGAACAGGTGGCGCACTCGGCAACACTTGGCGCACTCGGCACCCCGCGGGCTGCGCGGCGCGGGTGCTACTCGCAGAGCCCGTCCGGTGGCACGGTGCCGTCGATCAGGTACGCCTCGACCGCGTCGTCAACGCACACGTTGCCCTTGTTGTAGCCCGTGTGCCCCTCGCCCACGTTCGTGATCAAGGTGCCGGACTCGAGCTGTTCGGCCAGGGCCACCGACCAGGCGTACGGGGTCGCGGGGTCACCCGTGGTCCCCACGACCAGGATCGGCGCGGCACCGGCCGCAGCGATCGGTCCCCGCGTTCCGGTCGGTTCGTGCGGCCACACGTCACACGGGTCGGGGCCTTCCCAGTACGGCGCGATCGTCGGGGCCTCAGCGTCGATGCGGGCATTGGATGCATCCTGATCCGCCTGCGAGCCGTCCACCGGGTAGTCCATGCAGTTGTAGGCGCGGAAGGCCTCGGCAGAGTTATCGGTGTACACACCGCCCTCCCGACCGTTGTAGAAGTCAGCCAGCAGGAAGGCCGTCTCGGGGTCACCCTGGAGCGCTTCGTCGAGCGCCTGCGTCAGGAAGCCCCAGCTCTCCTGCGAGTACAGGGCGGCGACGATGGCCGTCACCAGGCTGTCCGCGCCGAGCTCCCGCCCATCGCTGGCGGGAAGCGGCGTGCGGTCGACACTCGCCAGAAGCGCACCGAGGTCTGCCATCGCCTGATCCACCGACCCGCGGAACGGGCATTCCTGCGTCGTCAGGCAGTCCGCCATGTACGCCCGCAGCGCGTTCTCGAACCCGATCGCCTGCTCGGTGCCGACCTCGAGACCCGAGATGGACGGATCGATCGCCCCATCCAGCACCATGCGCCCCACGTTCTCGGGGTACAGGTCGGCATACGTCGCGCCGAGGAAGGTACCGTACGAATACCCGAGGTAGTACAGCTCGTCGTCGCCGAGCACGGCGCGCAGCAGATCCATGTCGCGCGCAGCGCTGACCGTGTTGATGAACGGCAGGATGCCCTGACTGTTGTCCTCACAGGCATCGGCGAACGCGGTGTTCCGGTCGGTCAGCTCCGCCTCCCACTCGGCCGAACCTCGCGGGTTTGCCGGCAGGTCGTAGAGGTAGGCGTCCATGTCGGCGGCGTCGAAGCAGCGCACGGCCGTCGACTCCCCCACCCCGCGCGGGTCGAAACCGATGATGTCGTAGGACTCCTGCAGCGCGGACCCGACCGCGAAGTCGAGCGAGTCGCGGATGAGCGAGACACCGCTCGCACCGGGGCCGCCGGGGTTCGTCAGGAGGGATCCGATCCGGTCGGACCCGGTCGCGGCCGAGCGGATGACCGAGAGCCCGATGGTTCCGGCCGAAGGGTCTTCCCAGTCCAGCGGGGCCGCGACCATCGCGCACTCGAAGCCGCCGCAGTCGCTCCACGAGACCTCCTGCTCGTAGAAACCGTCGAGCGTCGTCGGGTCTTCTATCGCGGGCGCGGACGAGGTCGCGTCCTCGGGAATGGCCGCATAGAGGCATCCGCTCAACATCACGGAGGCCGCCACCAGGGCGATCGAGGCACGCAGGATGCGGCCCGCAAGACGTGCGGGGCCGCGGCGTTCGGTACGGGTCACGAGATCCTTCCGGTCGCCGCGGTCACGAGCATGCTCTCGAGGGCGAGAGCCGGCGCGGCATTCTGTTCAAGGTTACGACGGGTCACCTGCAGCTGATCCAGCACCGCAAGCGTTCGTTGGGGCGTCCACGCGGATGCGGCGGCACGCAGTTCCGGCTCGAGTTCGACGTTCACGAGGTCGGTGTCGCGGCCGAACTGCAGCATGACGATGTCGCGGAACATCGACTGCAGGTCGGTGAGGACGCGGTCGATGCCATCTCGGAGGCTCCGCGTGGCGCGACGCTTCTGGTCTTCGTCGAGGGCACTCAACTGCGAGCGGACCGCGGGCGGCACCGCCTGGCCCTCCGTGACGCCGATCGTGCGGAGGAATTCGGCACGCTCGGTCGCGTCGCGCTCTGCCGTGAGCGCCTTGGCATCGTCGGTCGCGACCTCGACGATACGAGCGGCGACCGTCACGACGTCCCCGACGTTGCGGACCGCGAGCACGGCACGCAGCGTCTCTTCGCGCCTCGCGCGGGCGGATTCGTCCGTGGCGAGGCGCTGGGCCATACCGATGTGCCGCTGCGCGTGCCGTGCGGCCTGCTCGGCGATCTCGGGCGATGCACCGGTGCGCTCGGCGACGAGGCGCGCCACGTCCGCAACCTCGGGCTCGCGCAGCCGCACCGACCGGACGCGGGAGCGGATGGTTGGCAGCAGGTCGGCCTCGCTGGGCGCGCACAGAATCCACACCGTGCGCTCGGGCGGCTCTTCGAGCGACTTGAGCAGGACGTTGGAGGTGCGCTCGGTCATCCGGTCCGCGTCCTCGACGACGATCACGCGGTGACGCCCGAGCGAGGGTGAATATGCAGCGCGCTCGACGAGCTTGCGGGCCTCGTCGATCGTGATGATGACACGCTCGGTGCGGAGCGCGGTGAGGTCTGGATGTGTGCCCGCGAGCACCTGGCGCATCGCACCCTGATCGTGCTCGTCGTTCGCGATGAGCGCCGCGGCGAACGCGTAGGCGAGGGTGGAGCGCCCCGAACCCGGGGGGCCAGTGAGCAGCCAGGCGTGCGTCATCCCCTCGGCATCACCGCTCGCCGCGGCGGACAGCGATGCGACGGCGGCGTCCTGACCCCAGACGGCGCCCCAGGGAAGGGCTGCGGGGACGGGGCTGGGCACTCCCCCAGACTAGCCGCGGCGTCCGACGCATCCCATCGGCGCACAACACTCCGGATGACTTGTCTATTCGGCTCCGCGGAGGTCCGTTCGGCCCCGCCGAGGCCGAATGTTCCGGAATGTTGTCCGCGCCGGGGCCGCACACCGGCGCGACGCCCTGCCGACCGTGGATTACAGCAGGGGTTCGATACGGGCTCGCACGCGCGCGGCGAGCTCGTCGGCGGTAAGGGTCGCGTCGAGCACGAGGAACCTCCCCGGCTCGGCCGAGGCCAGATCGAGGAAGGCGGTGCGTACGCGGGTGTGAAAGTCTTCGCGCTCGGCCTCGAGCCGATCGAACGGCTTGTCATCGGCGTCGAGTCGGGCTCGCGCGGCAGCCGGATCGAGGTCGAGCAGAATCGTCACGTCGGGCAGTTGCCCGCCCGTCGCCCACAGCGAGAGGTCCCGCACCTCGGTGGCGTCGAGCACTCGTCCGGCGCCCTGATACGCGACGGATGAATCGAGGTAGCGATCCTGCACGACCACGTCGCCGCGCTCGAGCGCCGGAAGCACCAGCGTCTGGACGTGCTGAGCACGGTCGGCCGCGTAGAGCAGCGCCTCGGCGCGCGGCGCCACCTCGCCCCGGTGGTGCAGCACGATGTCGCGGATCAGCACACCGACCTCGGTGCCGCCGGGCTCGCGCGTGCGGACGACGTTGCGACCGGATGCCTCGAGCCACTCCTGCAGCAGGGCGGCCTGCGTCGTCTTTCCGGCGCCGTCGCCGCCCTCGAGCGTGACCCACAGGCCCGGGCGCCGGGTTACCGCAGCGCCCCCGGCATCCGTCATCACTTCTTCTTGGCCGGCGCCTTGCGGGCGGCGGGCTTGCGAGCGGTGCGCTTGGGCGCGGGACCCTTCGCCCGCTTGTCGGCGAGGATCTGCACGGCACGTTCGAAGTCGATGTCTTCGACGCTCTCACCGCGCGGGATGGTCGCGTTCGTCTCGCCGTCGGTCACATAGGCGCCGAAGCGGCCGTCGCGGATGCGGATCGGCTTGCCGCTGACCGGGTCCGCCTCGAATTCCTTGAGCGCACTCGACGGGCGGCGGGCGCCGTACTTCGGCAGGGCGTACACGGCGAGCGCGCCGGGCAGGTCGATGTCGAAGATCTGCTGCTCGTTCTCGAGCGAACGCGAGTCCGTGCCCTTCTTCAGGTACGGTCCGTACCGGCCGTTCTGCGCCGTGATGACCTCGCCCGATTCGGGGTCGGTGCCGACCGTGCGGGGCAGTTCGAGCAGGCGCAGGGCCGTCTCGAGGTCGATCGTGTCGACCGACATGCTCTTGAACAGCGAGGCGGTGCGGGGCTTGGGCGCGACCTCTTTCTTCGCGCCGCGCTTCTTCGGTGCGGGGGCGTCGACGATCTCGCCGGTCGCCTCGTCCACGCCGGCGGGTTCTTCGGGCTCGAGCTCCTGCACGTAGGGGCCGTAGCGGCCGTCCTTGACGACGATGAGCTTGTGCGTCTCGGGGTGCTCGCCGAGCACACGATCCCCGGCGACGGGTGCCTCGATGAGCTCCTGCGCCTTGGCGGGGGTGAGTTCGTCGGGCGCGAGATCCTCCGGCACATTCACGCGGCGCGGGTCCGCCTCCGGGTTGGCGGGGTCGACGACCTCGAGGTAGGGGCCGTACTTGCCGATGCGGAGCGTCACGCCCTCCGATACCGGGCGCGAGTTGAGTTCGCGGGCATCGATCTCGCCGAGGTTGTCGACGATGTTGCGCAGCCCCGCGTGATCCTCGGATCCGAAGTAGAACTCGCGCAGCCACGACACCCGGCCCTGCTCGCCGCGGGCGATCGCGTCGAGGTCGTCCTCGAGTGCGGCCGTGAAGTCGTAGTCGATCAGGTCGGGGAAGTTCTCCTCCAGCAGCCGCACGACGCTGAAGGCGATCCAGCTCGGCACGAGGGCCTGGCCGCGCTTGGTGACGTACCCGCGGTCGAGGATCGTGTCGATGATGCTCGCGAAGGTCGACGGGCGCCCGATCCCCTTCTCCTCCAGCGCCTTGACGAGGGATGCCTCGGTGTAGCGCGGCTTCGGGGTGGTCTGGTGGCCCTTGGGCTCGACCTCGGTGACCTGCAGCGCGTCGCCGACGGCGACCTGCGGCAGCGACTGGTCGTCGGCCTTGTCGGCGTCGCCGCGCTTCTCGTCCCGGCCTTCTTCGTATGCCTCGAGGAATCCCTTGAAGGTGTAAACGGTGCCGGATGCGGTGAACTCGACGCGGCGCTCACCCGCTGCGACCTCGAGGGTCACGGTGGTGGTCTCGTACTTGGCGTCGGCCATCTGGCTCGCGACGGTGCGCTTCCAGATCAGGTCGTACAGGCGCTGTTCGTCGCGATCGAGCGATCCACTCAGCGACGCAGGGGTGCGGAAGTGCTCGCCCGAAGGACGGATCGCCTCGTGCGCCTCTTGGGCGTTCTTGCTCTTGCTCTTGTAGACGCGGGGGTTGAGGGGCACGGCCGCCGAGCCGTACAGCTGCACGGCCTGCTCGCGCGCGGCCTGGATCGCCTGCGTACCCAGCGACACCGAGTCGGTTCGCATGTAGGTGATGTAACCCTTTTCGTACAGCCGCTGAGCGACGCTCATGGCGTGCTTCGCGCTCATCGAGAGCTTGCGACCGGCCTCCTGCTGCATCGTCGAGGTCGTGAAAGGGGCGTACGGGCTGCGCGTACCGGGCTTGGCCTCGACGCGGGTGACGGATGCCTCCCCCGCCGTCTGCACGTCGGTTGCGAGTTGGCGGGCCGCGGCCTCGTCGAGCACGACCACGGCCTTCTTCAGCTGACCCTTGTCATCGAAGTCGGTTCCGCGCGCGATGGCCGCGCCGTCGATGCGGACGAGTTTGACGCCGAAGGCGGAGGCATCCTTCTCTACCTGAGCCTCGATGTCCCAGTAGTTGGCGCCGACGAAGGCGATGCGCTCGCGCTCGCGGTCGACGACGAGGCGCGTGGCGGCGGACTGGACGCGGCCGGCCGAGAGGGCGGCGCCGTTGCTGCCGGAGCCGATCTTGCGCCAGAGCACGGGCGAGACGTCCCAGCCGTACAGACGGTCGAGGATGCGGCGGGTCTCTTGCGCGTCGACGAGGTCGTGGTCGAGCTCGCGCGTCTTCTCGACGGCGGCCTGGATCGCGTCTTTGGTGATCTCGTGGAACACCATGCGCTTGACCGGGACCTTCGGCTTGAGCGTTTCGAGCAGGTGCCACGCGATGGCTTCGCCCTCGCGGTCCTCATCAGTGGCCAACAGGAGTTCGTCGGCACCCTTGAGCGCTCGCTTGAGTTCGGCGACGGTCTTCTTGCCGCGGTCGCTCTCGACGTAAAAGGGGGCGAAGTCGTTCTCGATGTCGATCGAGTACTTACCGACCGAGGTCTTCTTCAGGTCGGCGGGGATGTCCTTCTTGTCGGCGAGATCACGGATGTGTCCGACAGACGACAACACTTCGTAGTCGTCGCCGAGGTACGACTGGATCGACTTCATCTTCGTCGGAGACTCGACGATGACGAGCTTCTTGCTGGTGGCCACGGGGGTCCTTTCTCCGATGCACACCATACACACCGCAGACTGTGAGCCGGGTCGGGGCGGCGCGCCGCCTACTCGGGAACGCCCGAGTCCCGGGGCGGTCCAGCCCGGGCACGTGCCACCGCGGCCATGCCCGCGAACGACACCCTGACGCTCACGATCGCGTCGAGGTCCTCGGTGTCGCACGAGACCAAGCGCGCACCGGATGCCTCGGCCACCTCCGCCGCGCGTGCGCACGGCTCACCCGGCAGCGCGCCCGACACCGTGTCGGCCGCGGCGATCGCGGCGTTGTCGGCAGCCCCAGCCGCGCGGCGAGCGGCCACGGCCGCGCCGCCCGTCGCCGCGAGGCCGACCGTGAGGGTCGCGCTGACGAGCATGGACCCGACGACGAGCATCGCGCCCGCCATCAGCAGCACTCCAGCGCAGCGCGGGGCA
>NZ_HG779821.1:0-735 GCF_000582705.2 Microbacterium sp. C448 | reverse complement strand
GCATCATCGTCCGCCCGCCGCGGCGCAGGCTCGGGCTGAGACATCCAGTCCCGTCGCGGCGAGGCCGGGCACCGCGACCGGGGACGTGAGTGTCACACAGACGAGCCGATCACCCTCATCGATCTGCAGGTCGGCGCCCCCGGCCAGGCGGCCGACCAGGGCGTCAGCGGGCTCTGGCTCTCCGCGCGCGATCAGGCGAGCAGCATCCGCCGCTGCTCCCTGCAAACGCACCGTCTGCGACCCCGCCGCCAGCGCGGCGACGCCCACGACGATCACGAGCAGAGCGGCGGGAAGGGTCACCGCGAACTCGGCCGCGACCGAGCCCCGGTCATCGAGCGGAGCCCGGCTGCATCGGTCGCAGCGATGACCGTGGGACCCGCCGTCCTGGCCACAGCGCACGCTCACGCCACCGTCAGAGCACGCCGGACGAGATCGGTCAGGATGCCGCGCACCTCGTCGCTGCGCATGATCACGACGAGCAACCCCGCAAATGCGACCGCAGCCATCGTGGCAATCGCGTATTCGGCTGTAGCCGCTCCGGTTTCGTCGTCGAGCAGGCGGCGGCGCGCGGCGCGAACGGCGCGGGGGCTGAAGGGATCTTTCATGATGTACCTCTCTATAAGTGGTGGGTTCGAACAATGGCCCCGTCATCCGGGACACACGGTGGGTTCGCCTGGCACTTGTTGCCGTCATCCGCAGCCGCAACGGACAACAACTGCCGGTGGTGCGGTGGGG
>NZ_HG779820.1:0-389 GCF_000582705.2 Microbacterium sp. C448 | reverse complement strand
CGACCAGGCCAAGGCCGACGTGAAGAAGGCCGGCGACAACGTCAAGGACGCCTTCGACAAGTAGCACGACAGTTAGTACGACAGGGAGCGCGCCGAATTGCGTGCACCTACGGCGTCTGCTCATCTTCGAGCGGACGCCGTTCCTGTCTCACCGCATCAGCCCACGGGGCGTATCACGAGCTCGCTCGCTACCACAACCCGGTTTCATCTGGGGAGCGCTTCCCGCAGGCTGGGTTCACGTTGATCGAAAGGAGCTCATCATGAGCATGGGAGACAAGATCAAGCACGGCGCCGAAGACCTTACCGGCAAGGCCAAGGAAGGCCTCGGCAAGGCGACCGACAACGACAAGCTCGAGGCGGAGGGCAAGGCCGACCAGGCCAAGGCCGAC
>NZ_HG779819.1:0-418 GCF_000582705.2 Microbacterium sp. C448 | reverse complement strand
GTCAGCAGCGCCGCGGTGCCCTCGAGCAGGCGTGCTCCCGCAAGACCCAGGCGGCGCAGGCGCTCGCGGTCGCGGAAGGCATCGACCGCCGTGAAGCGCTCGCCACCCCCGACGATCGTCGCGACCGTCGGGTCGATGTCACTCCCGACGAGTTCCGCGCTTTCACGGATGAAGTCACCGACCGCCGCCGTCCGCTCGGCGACGAACGCACCGCCGTACAGCAGCGCGGCGGCCTCGAGCAGCGGCGCGATATCGACCTCGATGATCTCGACCCCGGATGCGGTGAGCCGATCGACGACCCCGCGGAACGCTTCGACCCATCCGGGCGCCAATCCTTCGAGGTGCTCGGCGGTCGGAATGGCCACGCGGGGTGCGGGTTCGAGACCCGGCAGCGCTTCGGCAACCCGGATGAGCGGGT
>NZ_HG779818.1:0-13651 GCF_000582705.2 Microbacterium sp. C448 | reverse complement strand
ACGTCAAGCCGATCCAGGACGTCGGCGAGCGCCCCCGCCATCCGTTCCTGGTCGAACGGCTCTCGGGGACGACCGAAGCGCCCGAAACCCGGAAGATCGATCGAGTGAACGTCGCGCGTGCGTGCGAATTCGCGATGCAGTCGGACGAAGTACCGGTGCGACATCCCGATCCCGTGGATCAGGACAACGGGAGGGGGCGCGTCGTCCGATCGTGGCGCCACAGAGGAGTAAACGCGAAAGCGTCCCACCGCGACCACACTTCTGCGCACACCCACAGCCTGACAGGTGCGTGTTCGACGCGCGGACGGTTGACCGCGGAGATATCCGCGGGTACGTGAGCGGACCGGACAGGTTCGACGCGCGTTGCACGCCGAACCCGCTTTGGCAAGGGGGAACAATGCGGCCGGACAGGGGCGTAGGCATGGCACCTCAGCCCCCACACATTGGAGAAACCGTGTACTTCCACGTTCAGCGACTCATCAACGAAATCGAGCAGGACCAGCCGGACCCGGCAGCCGCCAACGCACTGCAGGAGGGCCTCGGCGGACAGTTCGGCGAGATGCGCACCATGATGCAATACCTCTTCCAGAGCATGAACTTCCGTGGGCCCGAGGCAAAGCCGTACCGCGACCTGATCCAGGGCATCGGCACGGAAGAGATCAGCCATGTCGAACTGATCGGCACGACGATCTCGCGCCTGCTCGACGGCGCCCCGGAGTACCACGGCAAGAAGACCGACCCGGTCGACAAGCCCGGCGCGGGCGGGGCGATCCCCCTGAACATCGCCCTGTCGGAGGGCAACATCCACCACTACCTGGTGGGTGCGCAGGGGGCGATGCCGGTCGACGCGGCGGGCAACCCGTGGCTCGGCAGCTATGTCTACAACTCGGGAAACCTCGTTCTCGACATGCTCTACAACCTCATGCTCGAGTCGACTGGGCGCCTGCAGAAATGCCGCCTGTACGAGATGACCGACAACAAGACGGCACGTTCGACGATCGCCTACCTGATCGTCCGCGACCAGGCCCACGAGAACGCCTACGCCAAGGCGCTCGAGACCCTCGGCGTCGACTGGAAGGTCGCGCTGCCGATCCCCAAGACGAACGCCGAGCGGTTCCCCGAGGTCAAGAAGCTGCTGGATGCCGGCCTGCAGAGCAAGCAGTACTCCTTCGACCTCACGGATGCGTCCGAGGCGGGCAAGATCTTCCAGGGGATGTCGCCGTCGAAGGACGGCACGAATCTGGATGCCTCGGAGCAGGCGCCCGAGGGCGCGCCCCTGACGATCTCACCCGAGCGGCTCGAAGAGTTCTCGCCCGGAGCGGACAAGGACCTGCGTGCCCTGATCGAGGCGACTGCCGCAATGGAGATGGCCGACATCGACAACACGTTCGGCGCGATGAAGTAGAACCCATGGATGTGCTCGGCGTCAGCGCGCGAACACATCCATCCCGAGGTCGGGGTGGTCGACGAATACGCCGTCTACCCCGGCCGCGCGGATCACACGCCACTCCGCTTCGTAGTCGCCGAGCGCCGCGGCACCACCCTTGCCCCGGAAGTCCGCGACGAGAAACGTATTCTCGGGACGGCATGTCCAGGTGAAGACCTTCAGGCCGCGGGCGTGCGCGTCATCGATCACGCGCGTCGGCCCCGTCATCCTCCCCAGCTTGTTCGGGGCCAAGATGACGCGCTTGTCGACGCTGATCCCGTCGAACCGCCCGACCAGAGCATCGAGCCCCGCCGGCTGCACGGTCTGGCGGTAGGTGGGCGCCTCATCCCCGTGAGCGGCGACGAGGTCCCAGGGTCGCCCGCCGGCTTCTATGAGGTAGACGTACTGGGCGCGCAACCCGCCCTCTCGAAGCCGCTCGAGCACGGTCGATTCGAACGCCTCGATCACGACCCCGGGCGAATCGGACCATCCGCTTGCCCGCAGGTCCGCCTGGACGAGCGGCACGACGTCGAGGCCCACGCCCGCGAAATACGTCGCGTGCTTGATCTCGAGCACGACGCCGATCTCGCGATCCTGCTCTGCGGATGCCGCGCGAACCAGCTCGAGTACGTCCGTCAGGCGCAGGATCGGCTGCTGATCGTCGAAGCTCGCACTGGCGGGCCGGATCTTCGGCAACCGCTCGCGGCACTTCAGCGTCGCGAGCTCGGCCCAGGTGAAGTCTTCGGTGAACCAGCCGGTCAAAGCGGTTCCGTCGACGGTCTTCGTCGTACGTCGGTCGGCGAACTCGGGTCGGGTCCCGACATCCGTCGTTCCCGAGATCTCGTTCTCGTGCCGCACAACCAGCACGCCATCGCGCGTCGGCACGACGTCGGGCTCGACCGCGTCCACACCCATCGCGAGAGCCAGGTCGTACGAGGACCGACTGTGCTCGGGGCGATACCCCGGGGCACCCCGGTGACCGATCACGAGGGGGCGGCCGAGCGAGCGGTCGAGACGCATGTTTCCAGGCTATCCGCGGGCATCCGCCCGACCGCGCGAATGACGGATGCCAGGGGTCCCTCATAGCCCTCTCACAGCAGATGACCACGACCGTGGGATGGCCGTCAGATATCGTTGATAAACAGCACACCGCTGTGGACCCCAATTTTGGAGTGTGAGCCAGGCCATGGCCCTCAATAACCCCGCGTTCAACAACCCGGCGTTCCAGGACCCCCGCGCCGTACAGACCTACCCCGGTGGATCGCAGGCAGCGAACCTCCGTGGTGCGTCCTCGACTGCTTCCGCCTCGCGCGCAGGCATCGATGTCGGCGCCCAGGCGCAGATGGAGGGTGCGTACGCCGCCCCCGCCGCCGGAGCCCACCAGACCGACCGCATGACGGTCGAAGACACCGTCGTCAAGACCGTCGGTCTCTTCGCCATCCTTCTCGTGACCGCCGTCGTCGGCTGGGTGTGGACGCTTGGCGCCCTCTCCCCCGCTGAGTCGACCAGCCAGAACATCCTGCCGCTGGTCATCGGTGGCCTCGGCGGCTTCGTTCTTGCCATGGTGATCATCTTCACGTCGCGCAAGAAGGTCCGCCCCGCCCTGATCTTCGCGTACGCGGCCCTCGAGGGCCTCTTCATCGGCGGCATCTCGGCGATCTTCGAGTTCCAGTTCACGGGCATTGTCGTCCAGGCGACGCTCGCGACCCTCGCGGTCGTCGGTGTAACCCTCGCGCTGTTCGCGAGCGGCAAGATCCGCGCCTCCAAGCGTGCGACCAAGATCTTCCTGGTCGCGATGGTCGGCTACCTCGCCTTCTCGCTGCTGAACCTCGTCCTGATGTGGACGGGTGTCTCCGACAGCGCCTTCGGCCTCCGCAGCGAGCCGAGCCCGCTCTTCGGCATCCCCTGGGGTGTCCTGATCGGTGTGTTCGTGGTCATCCTCGCCGCGTACTCGCTCGTGCTCGACTTCGACCAGATCCAGCAGGGTGTCCGCAACGGCGCCCCCCGCCAGCTCGCCTGGATGGGCGCGTTCGGCATCATGGTCACGGTCGTGTGGCTGTACGTCGAGATCCTGCGCATCATCGCGATCGCCCGCGGCAGCAACTAGCACCGCTTGCGTATGGGGGGTCGTCCGGATTCGGACGGCCCCCTTTTGCGTCCCCGCCCCGGTCATTGAGCGAGCGCCGCGAGTCGAAATGACGACGCTTCGCAAACCGCACGCGGGTCTGGCCCGCGGCATCCGTCCCGCCTAGCCTGAGGTGATGGCTTCTTCCGCTCCCGCCGAGATCCTCGACATCGACGGCCACGAGGTGCGCGTCAGCAATCCGAGCAAGGTCGTCTTCCCCGAGCCGGGGCTCACCAAGCTCGACATCGTCCGGTATTACCTGGCGGTCGCAGACGGGGCGCTGCGAGGGGCCGGCGGTCGCCCGATGGTCCTCAAGCGCTTCGTGAAGGGCATCGGCGCCGAGGCGTTCTTCCAGAAGCGGGTACCCGAGAATCACCCCGACTTCATCGACACCGCGACGCTGCGGTACGCGTCGGGGACCTCGGCCGAAGAGGCCGTCGTGCGGGATGCGGCGGGCCTCGCCTGGATCGCGAACCTCGGATGCCTCGACCTCAACCCGCATCCGGTGCGCGCCGAAGATCTCGAGCACCCCGACGAGCTGCGCATCGACCTCGACCCGATGCCGGGCGTGGCGTGGGAGCAGATCGTCGACGTCGCGATGATCGCGGGCGAGGTGCTGGCCGACCACGGGCTCGTCGGATGGCCGAAGACCTCCGGTTCGCGCGGGCTGCACATCCTGGTCAGGATCGAGCCGCGCTGGACGTTCCGCGAGCTGCGCGCCGCGGCCGAGGCGCTGGCCCGCGAGGTTGAGGCGCGTGCGCCCGGACTCGCGACCGCCCGGTGGTGGAAGGAGGCGCTGGAGGCGCTCGAGCGGTGGCGGGCGGAGCATCCCGCGGCGGCTGCGGCGCTGCATCCCGCGGACGAACTCATCGACGGCATGCGCGGCAGCTCGTCGCTCTGGTACCGCGTGCGCGTCAATCTGCAGCACGTGCCCGAAGAGGAGCGTCCCGAGCAGGGGCCCCTATTGGGCGACTACGACCCGTGGGCCGGTCGCGCCTTCCCCGGCCGCTGAGCTCACTCCCACTCGATGGTGCCCGGCGGCTTCGACGTGACGTCGAGCACGACCCGGTTGACATCGCGCACCTCGTTGGTGATGCGATTCGAGATCTTCGACAGCACGTCGTACGGCAGGCGGGTCCAATCGGCGGTCATCGCGTCCTCGGACGAGACGGGCCGCAGGACGATCGGATGTCCGTAGGTGCGGCCATCACCCTGAACACCGACCGAGCGCACATCGGCGAGCAGCACGACCGGGCACTGCCAGATCTCGTCGTCGAGGCCCGCGCGGGTCAGCTCCTCGCGGGCGATGGCGTCGGCATCACGCAGGATCTCGAGGCGGTCAGCGGTAACCTCACCGACGATCCGGATGCCGAGACCCGGCCCCGGAAAGGGCTGACGGCCGACGATCACCTCGGGAAGGCCCAGCTCGCGGCCGATCGCACGCACCTCGTCCTTGAACAGGGTGCGCAGCGGCTCGACGAGCTCGAACTGCAGGTCTTCGGGCAGACCACCGACGTTGTGATGCGACTTGATGTTCGCCGTGCCGGAACCGCCGCCGGATTCGACGACGTCCGGGTAGAGGGTTCCCTGCACGAGGAAGCGGATGGGTTCGCCGTCGGCCGCAGCCTCGAGCACGAGGTCCTTCTCCGCGGCCTCGAAGGCCCGGATGAATTCGCGCCCGATGATCTTGCGCTTCTGCTCCGGGTCCGAGACCCCGGCGAGCGCGGTCAGGAACTTCTCCCGCGCATCGACGGTGACGAGGCGCACACCGGTCGAGGCGACGTAGTCCTGCTCGACCTGCTCGCGCTCACCCTTTCGCAGCAGACCGTGGTCGACGAAGATGCAGACGAGCTGATCCCCCACGGCCTCGTGCACGATGGCCGCCGCCACGGCGGAGTCGACCCCGCCCGACAGACCGCAGATGACGCGAGCCGAACCGACCTGCTCGCGGATACGCGCGACCTGCTCGGCGATGACGTTTCCGCTGTTCCAGTCGGCGGGAAGGCCTGCGGCCTTGTGCAGGAAGTTCTCGATGACCCGCTGGCCGTGGTCGGTGTGCTTGACCTCGGGATGCCACTGCACCCCGTACATCCGGCGCTCGTCACTGCCGAAGGCCGCGACCGGGGTCGCCGTCGTCGAGGCGAGCACAGTGAACCCCTCGGGTGCCTTCGAGACCTGGTCGCCGTGGCTCATCCACACGTTCTGCGCGGCGGGCTGGCCGGCGAGCAGCACTCCCCCGTCGCCCGCGACCGAGGCATCCGTCGCCCCGTATTCACGCAGCCCGGTGTTCGCGACCTCGCCGCCGAGCGCCTGGGCCATGACCTGGAAGCCGTAACAGATACCGAGTGTGGGCACATCGAGGTCGAACACGGCCGGGTCGAGGGCCGGCGCACCGGACTCGTAAACCGACGACGGTCCGCCCGAGAGGATCAGCCCCACCGGGTTGCGCGCCGCGATGTCGGCAGCGGTGGCGGTGTGCGGCACGATCTCGCTGTAGACCCCGGCTTCGCGCACGCGCCGGGCGATCAGCTGCGCGTACTGCGCGCCGAAGTCGACGACCAGGACGGGACGCTGAGAGGTCTCTGTAGCTTCGGTCAACGCGGGCCTTCCGACGCGGGTGCGGATGCAGGGGTGGGTGTGGAGGATGCTTCGGATGCCTCGCGCTCGGCGAGGTACGTGCGCACCTCACGCGCGACGCGTGCCTCCATGAAGAACGACAGCAGCGGCACGATGCCGCCGAGGGCCAGCACGATGAAGCGCAGGAACGGCCAGCGCATCAGGCTCCAGATGCGGAAGCACGCGAAGAGGTAGACGACGTAGAACCAGCCGTGCGCCACGAGGATCGCGAGCGAGACGTTGATGCCGTCGCCCGTCGAGACCATTTCGCAGGCACTGCCGGGGAAGAAGAGCGAGTACCACTCGCAGTCGACGCCGGCGATGACGGTCGCGAACCAGAGGAAGCCGCCGGAGCCGCCGAGAAAGAGTTCGAGGTGGATCGGGGTGTACTTCAGGATCATCTCGGCCACGAGCAGCAGCAGCCCGACGCCGGTGATGATCGAGGCGACCTGGTAGAACTTCAGAGCCCCTCGGATCGCCGGAAACGAGGCGAGTTTGGGGGCACGTGGCATGGGCCCAGTCTACCGGCGGTGGGCGGTCACGCGTTTCGCGCGGATCCCGGGTTCGGTGCGCTCCGGAGCCGGATGGCTCAGGATGCCTCGGCGCGGGCGTCTTCCAGATCTTCGAGTTCCTTCTCCCACGCGTCGCGCGCGAGGCGGTACCAGAGGTAGAACGCGAATCCCGCGAACACGGCCCACTCGGCGGCGTAGAAGATGTTGAGCCAGTTGACCGTCGAGGCCTCGTCGGGCGCCCGGGATGAGATCGGCACGAGCCCAGCGTCTTCGGCCGTGCCGCCCGGCTCGAGCATCGCGAGGTACGGGCGGTAGACGAGCAGGCGGTCGACGTCGTGCCACTCGCTCAGCAGGGCGGCGGGCGACATCCGCGTCATCTCGCGGGGGTCCGCACCGCGCGGCGGCAGCTGCGGTCCCTCGTCGGAGATGACACGTCCGGTCACCTGCGTGGCAACACCCGCCGCCGTGGTCGCCGCGACCTCAGACAGCTCGGATGCCGCGGCCTCCGCCTGATCGAGAGTGGGAGCCCATCCGATCGCGACGGCGATCGACGTGGGGTTGAGCGTGCCCTCGATGCGCAGCTGCCCGGTGACCCAGTAACCCTCGGCGCCGTCGTTGAAGCGCGACGTCACGACCAGGAAATCTTCGGGCACCCAGGTTCCGGTGGTCGTGACCTGCTGGCCGACGAGGGGCTCTTCGAGGTACGCCCCGGGCTCGACGACCTCATCGAGCGGACGGACCTCCTCCGTCGCGCCGACGGCGGGTGGGTCGGTGTCGATCGCTCGTTCGAGTTGCCACTGACCGAGCCACGCGAACGCCCCGGCGACGAGCAGGCACAGCCCGAGCATCGCGAGCCACTGCGGACGCAGCAAGACCTCGCGCAGCGTCGGCGGAAAGACCTCGGGCGCGTCGGGGGCCGGACCCAAGGGACCGGGCTCCGCGCTCACGCCGCTCACTCCACTCATCCGGCGGAGTAGGGCGCGACCACGACCTCCACGCGCTGGAATTCCTTGAGGTCCGAGTATCCCGTGGTCGCCATGGATTTGCGGAGGGCGCCGATCAGGTTCGCGGTGCCATCGGCGACGGGCGCGGGACCGTACAAGATGCCCTCGAGAGATGCGACCTGGTCGACGCGGACGCGGTGGCCGCGGGGCAGCTTGGGGTGATGCGCCTCGGGTCCCCAGTGAAAACCCTGGCCCGGCGCATCCGTCGCCCGTGCGAGCGCGACGCCGAGCATGACGGCGTCCGCACCCATGGCGAGGGCCTTCACGATGTCACCCGAGGTTCCGACTCCCCCGTCGGCGATGACGTGCACGTAGCGCCCACCCGACTCGTCGAGGTAGTCGCGGCGTGCGCCCGTGACGTCGGCGACCGCGGTCGCCATGGGGGCGTGGATGCCGAGGGTCACCCGTGTCGTGGACGCAGCACCCCCGCCGAACCCGACGAGAACTCCGGCGGCACCGGTGCGCATCAGATGCAGGGCGGCCGTGTAGGTCGCGGCGCCTCCGACGATCACGGGGACGTCGAGGTCGTAGATGAACTTCTTGAGGTTGAGGGGAGCCGAGACGCTCGAGACGTGCTCAGCCGAGACGGTCGTGCCCCGGATGACGAAGATGTCGACACCGGCCGCGACGACGGTCTCGTACAGCTCCTGCGTGCGCTGGGGCGTGAGGGCGCCGGCCACCGTGACGCCGGCCGCGCGGATCTCGGCAAGACGAGCGGTGACGAGCTCGGGCTTGATGGGCTCGGAGTAGAGCTCCTGCATCCGGAGCGTGGCGTCGCCGTCCTCACGACCGGCGATCTCGGCGAGCAGGGGCTCGGGATCTTCGTAGCGCGTCCACAACCCCTCGAGGTCGAGGACGCCGAGGCCGCCGAGCTGTCCGAGCATGATGGCGGTTTTCGGGCTGACGACCGAGTCCATCGGGGCGCCCAGCACCGGGATGTCGAACTGGAAGGCGTCGATCGACCAGGCGGTCGAGACGTCCTCGGGGTTGCGCGTGCGCCGCGAGGGCACCACCGCGATGTCGTCGAAGGTGTACGCGCGTCGCGCTCGCTTTGCGCGCCCCAGTTCGATCTCCATGCTCACCCACCCAGCCTACCGGCTGGCCCCGACACCGCCCCCGGTCGGGATGCCGCGCGTCGACCCGTCACGAACTGCTCGATCTGCTACGGATATGGAGCGGTTCGTGACAGCTCGATCCGCAGGCCGATCAGGCGACGGAATAACGCCCGGATGCCACAGCTCGGGCCCGAGCCTTGGCCGCCTCTTCTTCGCGGTTCTTCGGCGGGGTCACGGCGACCAGGTCTTCGAGCAGGTGCCCCGTGATGTGGGCGATGTCGTGCACGGCGCGATCGAAGGCCTCCTGATTGGCCTTCGATGGCTTCGTCGTGCCCGCGACCTTGCGGACGTACTGGAGCGCCGCCGCATGAACTTCGTCGTCGGATGCAGCGGGCTCGAAATTGTGGAGGGTTCGGATGTTCCGGCACATGCCTACGAAGGTACGCCGACTCGCGGCATCCGTCACGGGGTCGTTCAGTCGCCCTTACCGCGGAACAAGCGGGTTCCGAGCCGATCGAGGAAGAACAACAGGAAAGCCAGCGAACCGATGAACGGTGCGAGAAGGACGACGAGGGCGCAGATGACGAGTGCGCTGAGCGCGCCGCGACCGTACGCCTTCGCGTCGGCATCCGAGAGGTCGGGGAGCATGGTGGACCGGTTGCGCACCGCCCACATCCACTGCAGGTAGCTGGTCAGGATCGCGAAGAAGAACGCCACCGGCATGAGCAGTCGCCCGGCCAGCCAGCTCGAGTACTCCGTGGTCAGGCTCGTGGCGAAAGGCACGAGGACGATGAAGAGCAGGCGCACGTTGTTGAGCCAGATGATCGTGGAATCGACGCGCGCGATGTGCTCGAACTGCTGGACGTTCGTCATCCAAAGCAGGCACAGCAGCAGGAAGCTCAGGGCGAAATTGAGGAACAGCTCGCCCATGCCGCCGAGCGCGGACCACATGTCGGCGTCCGAACGGATGGGACCGAAAGCATACGTCGTCAGGTCGAGCACCAGCAGCGTCGCCGCGATCGCGAACACCCCGTCGGTGAACGCCTCGAGCCGGCTCGTGCCCTGGGTCGCCGCGGGATGCCGTCGTGTCCGGATCATGCCGCCAGCGTAGCGACGAAAGGGCGGTGCGTGAGGTTCACGCCGGCCGCGAGAAGGCGGCCGTCGCCGGCGCGATCACGCGGCGCCGACGCCCCCCGCGGCGACGGCGTCGGCGGCGCGCTGGTTCGCGATCGCCTCGGCGTCCTCGGCTTCGGGCTGGGCGGGCTCCCCCAGGCTCATCATCAGGCGATTCGCCCATGCGAAGAACGCGGTCGCCTCGACGACGTCCTGGATATCGGCGCGCGAGAGACCCACCTCGACCAGGGCGCGGACGTGGTGCGCACCGAAACGCGGCGGAGATGCCGTGAGCGCGGCCGCCGCGTCGACGATCGCCCGCCACCGCGGATCGTCGAAATCGGCGTCGACGCCCTGCTCGAGCAAGCGCTCGACCGCGTCGGGCTGCCCGGTGAAGGTCACGGTGAAGCGCGAGTGGACACTGGTGCACAACTCGCAGCCGTTCAGGCGCGAGGCCACGGTGGCCGCGAGTTCGCGCTCGCCACGTGGGATCCCCGGTCGAGCGAGGAAGATCGCCCGATCGAGTGCCGTGCGCGTCGAGAGCCCCTCGGGATGCCACGCCAGCAGCCGGAAGTACGGCGAGTCCGGCCAGACACTCGTTTCATAGGCGTTGATCTGCTCTGCGGATCCCGTTTCGGGCCCGACCGGTTCGATCCACGCGTGCCAGGCGCGCTCGGCGGTCGTGAATCGGGTGCTCACGGGTTGACCCCCTCGTCCGCCCCGTCGAAGGCATCGTCGAGGACCCGCAGGGCATGGACCACCCGGGTCTGGTAGGTCACGAGACCGACGATCTGGCCCATGACCACGATCTCGGCCGCACTCCAGCCGGCTGCCCGCAGACCGTTCAGGTCGTCGGCCGTCGCGGCGGCGGGCCGCGCGACGAGCAGGTCGACGTATCGCAGCGCCGCACGCAGGGCACGACCGGCGCGCGCGGCGGCCTCGCCGTCCGGTCCTTCCTGGACGAGAGCGGATGCCTCGGGCACGTCGGCACCGTCGAGATAGAACTCGGTCGCCGCGGCGTCGCCGTCGACCCAGGCCGCCCGCGCCGCCACGAGATGGCGGAGGCCGCGGCCGACTCCCGGCACCGGGTCTTCGGCGGGGACGCTCAGGAGGGCCTCGTAGGCGGCCTGTGCCGCCGCCCGCACCGCGGGCCGGTGATCGCGCGGTGCGTCGCTGCCGACCTCGGCGATCGTCAGGATGACATCACTCATGGCTTCCTTTCGCGCGGTCGTCGGGCGCCGCATCCGCAATCCCCTCGGGCTCGACCTCGCCCGCGTCGGTCGTGACCGTCCGGCCGAGGTACGCCTCGCGCACGCTCGGGTTCGTGAGCAGTTCCGCCGCGGTCCCCTCGACCGCGATGCTGCCCGTTCGCAGCACGTAGCCGCGATCCGCGATGCTCAGCGCGAGCTCGGCATTCTGCTCGACCATGAAGACGCTGACCCCGAGCTCGCTGTTGATCGTCGAGATGCGCTCGAGGACCCGTTCCACCACGACCGGGGCCAGGCCCATGGTCGGTTCATCCATGCAGATCAGGCGCGGTCGGCTCATCAGCGCCCGCCCGAACGCGAGCATCTGCTGTTCGCCACCCGACATGGTGCCCGCGCGTTGACCGCGACGCTCTGCCAGCCTCGGGAAGAAATCGTAGATCTCGTCGAGCGTCCGGCGGACGAAACGATCGCGGCGCACGTAGGCGCCCGCCAGCAGATTGTCCTCGACCGTCATGTCGCCGAACACGCGCCGCGCCTCGGGGACCGAGGCGATGCCCGCCGCGATCCGGCGGGGTGTGCTCCACCGCGTGATGTCCTGACCGTCGTAGAGCACGCGACCGCGCACCGGGCGGACGAGCCCCAGCACGGTCTTCATCGTCGTGGACTTGCCCGAGGCATTGCCGCCGAGCAGCGAGACGATGCCGCCCTCGGCGACACGGAGAGTCACGTCCACGAGCGCGGGGCTCGGGCCGTAGTCGACGCTGACGTCGTCCAGAACGAGCAGATCGCTCATGTGTCGGCTCCTTCGGCGAAAGCCTTGCCCAGGTATGCCTCGATGACGCGGGGATTGCGGCGCACCTCGTCGGGCGTGCCCTCGGCGATGACCCGGCCGTCGTCGAGCACCAGCACACGATCCGAGAGGGTCATCACGAGATCGAGCTTGTGCTCGACGAGCAGGATCGTCTGCCCCGCCGCCTTCAGGGCCAGCAGTTGCTGCAGCACCTCGGTGGTCTCGGTCTGGTTCATGCCCGCCGTCGGCTCATCGAGCACCAGCAGTTGGGGACGCGACACGAGCGCCCGAGCGATCTCGGTGCGGCGCCGGTTCGCGTACGACAGCGAGTACGCGTAGTCACCGCGACGGGGCGCGAGCCGCGACCCGAACCTGTCGAGTTCGGCGGTGACGCGCTCTTCGTCGTCGCGGTCCTGGCGCCGCCGGGCCGCGCCCGGAATCAGCGCCGACATCGTCTCGGCGAGCAGCGGAAACCAGCGGAGTCCCGGGATGCCGCGGAGTCTCGCGAAGGGACGACCCACCGTCTGTGCGGGCTCGAGGCCGACGAGCACGTTGTCCGCCACCGTGAGGTTTCCGATCACGCGCCCGTTTTGGAACGTGCGGGTCAGCCCGAGCCGTGCGATCTCGTGCGGCTTTCGGCCCGAGATCCGCTGCCCGTCGAGCTCGACGGTGCCCGCGTTGGCCCGCAGCACTCCGGTGATGATGTTCAGCGACGTCGTCTTCCCGCTGCCGTTCGGGCCGATGATCGACACGACCTCGCCGCGGCCGATGTCGAGCGAGACGTCGTCGACGACCGTCAGCCCGCCGAATCGCTTGAGCAAGCCCGTCGCGCGCAGCAACGGGGGCGTGCCGGTCGTGCTCACGATGACCCCTCCCGGCGCGCGCGTCCGCCGCCCCGGACGGCAGTGGTGACACGTCCCCAGACCCGCGCGATCCGTTCGGAGTACGACCACAGACCCTGGGGGCGCCACAGGATGAGCACCAGCAGCAGCACGCCGTAGAACAACAGCCGCCATTCGGCGAAGCCGCGGAAGAATTCGGGGATGCCGACGAGGATGATCGCGCCGATGATCGCACCCATCGGCGCACGCAGGCCACCGAGAATCGCGATCGTGACCGCGAGCACCGACAGCGAGATGCCGAACTGCGCGGGCTCGATGAAGGTGACCTGCGAGGCGTAGAGCGCCCCGGCGAACCCGGCGAGCACCGACCCGAGGCCGAAGGCGAGCGACTTGTACGCGGCCGGATGGATGCCCGAGGACGCGGCCGCGACCTCGTCCTCGCGCACGGCCGCCCAGGTCCTGCCGAGGTGCGAGGCGCCGAGGCGTCCGACCACGAAGACCGCGGCCACGAGGATCCCGAAGGTCAGCAGATACATCGCGGGCGCCGAAGAAAGCGTCAGCCCGAAGAGCGAGGGCCGCGGGATGCCGTAGATCCCGCGCGCGCCGTTCGTGATGGCGGGAAGATTCAGGGCCAGCGCGGCGATGAACGCGCCGGTGGCGAGCGTGGCCATCGACACATAGTGTCCGCGAAGACGCCACGTCGGCGCGGTCAGCGCGACGCTGAACACGGCCGCGAGCAATCCCGCGGCCCCGAAACTGGCCCAGAAGTCCCAGCCCGCCTTCGTCACGAGCAGCGCCGAGGTGTACGCGCCGATCGCGAGGGCACCCGCCTGTCCGAGCACGATCTGTCCCGCGAATCCACCCGCGATCGTCACCGACAGGGCGAAGAGCGCGTAGATCCAGACCAGCGCACCGGTCCGCAACAGGTAGTCGCTCGAGACGAGGGGCAGCAGCGCTCCG
>NZ_HG779817.1:0-3881 GCF_000582705.2 Microbacterium sp. C448 | reverse complement strand
GCCATCGGCCGAGCCGCAAGGGTCGTCCCGCGCCGAAGAAGGTGCCCGTCATCGGTTCGGTCGACAGCACGGGCACGCGGCCGAGGATGCCGCCCGGCCGGATCCAGAGCACGAGGATGAGAGAGCCGAAGGTGATGAGCTGGCGGACGGAATCGCCCCACAGCGCGACGCCGAACGCCTCGGCGATCCCGAGGACGAGTCCGCCGACGATGGCGCCCGGCAGCGAGCCGAGCCCGCCGATGGTGGCCGCCGCGAAGGCCTGGATGCCGGCGGTGAAGCCCATCGTCGGCGAAACGTTGGAGAAGTACATCCCCACGAGCACGCCGGCGACGCCGCCCAGGGCGGAGGCGATCACGAACGAGATCGCCTGCACCCGATCGACCGGCATGCCCATCTGGGCGGCGGCATCGCGATCCTGGGACGTGGCACGGATGGCCCGGCCGATGCGCGTGCGGGCAAGTAAGAGGGCGAGAGCGACGACACAGACGACGCTCACCCCGATGATCACGAGGGCGATGGTGCCGAAGCGGAATCCGAACAGCTCGAAGTTGCTGCGTTCGAGCAGCGACGGGAACCGACGCGTCTCGGCCCCGAAGACCCGTTGCGAGCTGTTGTCGAGGATGATGCCGATCGCGAACGTCGCGAGCAGCACGGCGATCCCGGGCGCGGAGCGCAACGGCCGCACCGCCACGAGGTAGATGACCCAGCCGAGCAGCGAGGTGAAGATCACGACGCCACCCAGCACGGCCCAGAGGGGCCAGCCGAGCACCGCCGCCAGGAACCATCCGACCATCCCGCCGGCGGCGAAGACGGCGCCGTGGGCGAAGTTGACGATGTTCGAGACACCGAAGATCAGCGAAACGCCGACGGCCAGCAGCGCGTAGGTGCTGCCGCTCACGATTCCGGCGAGAAGGATGTCCACGGTGTGTCCCCGTCATGCGTCTGTCCGGGCATCAGACGTGCGGATGCCCGGACAGACGGTGAAACAGATTAGTCGGCCAGCTGGAATGCCCCGTCGCGGATGACGAGCGGGTACTGATCCGCATCAACGATACGTCGGTTGTCGGCGAAGGTGATCGGGCCGTACAGGATGGTCGGGAAGTCCTCGCCCTCGTCCAGCGCATCGCGCAGGCTCTGGCGGGTCAGTTCCCCGGCCTCCGCGGCGTCCGTGGCCGCCGCAGCCACCACGTTGAACGCGTCGTACGCGCGGATCGCGTAGTCCGAGGGGGTCTCGACGTCGTACTCGGCCGCGAAGTCGGTGATGAACTGCTGCACGGCCTCGTCCGGGTTCTCGGGGGTGAAGTAGCTGAGGGTCTGAACGCCCTCGGCGGCGTCACCGGCGAGCTCGATGAACTGCTGGTTGTAGATCGAGCTGATCCCGACGATGGGAACGTCGATGCCCAGCTCGCGCGCCTGCGAGGCGATGAGCGCGCCGTCGGCGGCATACGAGATCAGAACGATCACCTCGGGGTCGGCATCGCTCGCGGCGAGGAGCAGCGGGCGGAAGTCGGTGCCCTCGGGGTTGTAGCCCGTCGTGTACACCTCGTCCAGGCCCGCCTCTTCGGCACCCTCCGAGAAGAAGCCGTGCGTGTTCACGCCCCAGTCGGTGTCGTGATAGAAAACGGCTGCGGTCGAACCCTGCTCGGCGGCGAACTCGGCGAGGCGCGGGGCCTCGTACTCCTGCGACACCCAGGTCGCGAAGATGAAGTCGCCCGGATCCGTCACCGTCGACGCGGAAGCCGAGAAGGCGAACTGCACGAGGCCGGCCGCCTGGTAGATCGGGCTCGCGGCGGCCGAGGCCGGCGTGCCGAAGTCACCGAGGACGGCGAGGATCGATTCGTCGTCGACGAACTTCTGCGCGACCGCCGGGGCCTGCGCGGGGTCGGCCTGCGTGTCTTCGTAGACGAGCTCGACCGGGCGGCCGTCGATGCCGCCCGCATCGTTCAGCTCGGAGAGAGCGAGCTCGAAGCCCTGCTCGAAGTATTCGCCGTACTGAGCCTGGTCGCCGGTCTGGGGCAGCGCGACGCCGAACGTGACGGGCTCGGCGGCCTGACCCTCGGGGGTTTCGCCTCCGGTGCTGCAGGCAGCCAGGCCCAGAGCCAGGACGGCGACGACGCCGAGGGCGGCGGTGCGGTGGAAGGAGGACATAGGGATACTCCAGATGGTCGATGCTCGAGGCGCGTGCTGTGCGCGGATGGCGCCCGGGCGAGCGACATCACTCTCACGATAGGGATTGCGCGTACCGCGCGCTCGCCGGTTGACACACGCCGAAACACTCCGACCAGAAGCCACCGGGCGGAAACCGAGCCGTCTTGGGGCTGACAGGATGGGAGCGGATGTCTCGGGCGGAGGAGAGCGGTATGACCGTGCAGGACGCGGGATCCGCTGCCATCGCCGTTGTCGGTGCCAGCGTGCGGGGAACATCGGTCGTGGAGCGCCTGATCGCGAGCGCGCCCGAGCTGCTCGGCGAGACCCGCCTGATCATCCACCTGATCGATCCGCATCCCCCGGGTTCGGGGCGGATCTGGCGTGCCGGCCAGTCGTCGCGGCTGATCATGAACACCGTGGCCGCCCAGTCGACGCTCTTCACGGACGAGACGGTCGCGTGCGACGGGCCCCTCCGTCCGGGGCCCTCCCTCGCCGAATGGTGCGCGATGGTGACGCGGGATCCGAGCACGATCGGGACGGATGTCGCCGCGCAAGAGCTGGCCGACGTGCTCGCCGAGGCGGCCGGCACGCGGGACTGGTCATCGCCCAGTCGCCTGCTCTACGGCTACTACCTGCGCTGGTGCTTCGCGCGGATCGTGCGGGATCGCCCGACGAACATCGACGTTCGGGTCCATGCGGCGCGCGCCGTGGAGGTCTCGCCGACGACATCCGGATTCACGGTCCTCCTGGACGACGGCGGAGAGGTGGCCGTGGCGGCCGTCGTACTCGCGCTCGGCTGGCTGCCGCGGGACGATACGCCCGGCCATCCGCGGGTCGTCTCCCCCGGCAACCCGATCGATCAGGACCTGGGCCCGATCGGGGCGGGCGACTCCGTTGCGATCCGAGGACTCGGGATGGGCTTCTTCGACACCCTGAGCCAGCTGACCGAGCAACGCGGCGGGCGGTTCGTCCCGACCGCCGACGGCTCGCATCGCTACGAGGCGTCGGGTCGTGAACCGCGGCTCATCGCGGGTTCTTCGCGCGGCGTGCCCTATCGGGCGAAACCGCAATTCGGCGCCGTCCCCTTCTTTCCCGAACAGCGCATCCTGCGCGCGGCGATCGACGAGTTGCGCGGGCGTCGACCGCTCGATTTCAACCTCGACATCCTGCCCCTCATCGAGCGGGATGCGGCCTTCGACTACTACGCGACGCTGGGCCGGGTGTCGCCGGCGAGCGTGCGCGACCTCGACGGGCTGTTGCGGGGCATCCGCGAGTCGCGGCGGCCGGTCGACGAGCTCGTCGATGCGCACCTGCGTGAGGGGTCGGACAGGCTCTCACTGGATGCGGCCGCCCGGCCCCTGACGGAGGAGGATCCGGCCGCGCCGATCGACGAGGCGGTCGCTCGAGCCGTGCGGCGCGACATCGCCGAGGCGGAGCGCGGCGCGGCGAGTCCGCTGAAGATGGCCCTGCACTCGTATGCCGCGGCGCGGTCCGCCCTGATCCCCCTCGTCGAGTTCGGCGGGTTGGATCCCGCGTCGTTCGCGGACTACCGGCGGTTCCTCGCCGTCGCGGCGTCCTTCGGGAGCGGCCCACCGCTCCGACGCGCTCGGGACCTCGTGGCCGCGCACGATGCCGGGCTGGTGCGCTTCGCGGGTCCGGGATTCGCGGCGCGACCGAACGACGACGGCATCGGCGTCGGCGCGGATCGGATGGCGGAGATCGAGACGGACTGG
>NZ_HG779816.1:0-13709 GCF_000582705.2 Microbacterium sp. C448 | reverse complement strand
CCGCCCCGACCGCGGTGCGGACCGGTGAACCGCTCGTCACGGCGCTCGTCGCGGCGGGGCTCGCCCGCCCGTGGCGCTTTCCCGACGGCCGGCCCTCCGACGCGCTCGACATCGTCCCGGCGAACGGCGGTCTCGTGTCCGTCGACGGATCGCCCACCCCGGGAATCTTCTCCGTCGGCGTCCCCCACGAGGACATCCGCGTCTTCACGATCATCGCGCCCGTGCCGGGCACGAACTCGTCCGTGCTGCGAGAGACGGATGCCGCGGCCCGCGCGGCGCTGCGTGTCGCGGCGGCCGCTGCCAACGTCGAAAGGAGCGTCTCGCCATGACCCGACGCGTCTCACATCTCGTCATCGGGGCCGGGGCGATGGGTCTCGCAACGACGTGGCGACTCGCGCAACGGGGGTTCGCGCCGCTCGCGCTCGAGCAATTCGCCCGCGGGCACGCGCTCGGCGCGTCGCACGGCGCCACCCGCAACTTCAACGACGCGTATGCCGACCCCGACTACCTCGACCTGCTCGAGGCCGCGCGCGGCGGATGGTCCGACCTCGCCGCGCACGCGGACGGACCGCTGCTCGTCCTGCACGGTCTCGCCACGCACGGCGATGACGACGAGGTGGCACGCATCCACGATGCCCTCACGGCTCGCGGCGGCCGGCCCGAAGTGTCCACGGCGCGCGCGGCGGCCGAACGGTGGCCCGGCATGCGCTTCGACGGCTCGGTCCTCGTCTCGGAGGACGCCGGCGTCGTACGCTCGCAGGCCGCGCTCGCGGCGCTCGAGCGAGCGGCGCGCGCGGCCGGCGCGGACATCCGGTTCGGATCGCGGGTGACAGCCCTCGTAAACGCCGACGACGGCGTGCGCGTCGTCGTGTCCCACGGCGACGAGCGGGAAGAGATCGTGGCGGACTGGGTCGTCGTGACGGCGGGCGCGTGGACCTCGCGGCTCATCGGGGATGCCGTGACCTTGCCGCTCCTCACCGTGACGGAGGAGAGTCCCGCGCACTTCCAGGCGACGCTGCCGGCCGAATGGCCGTCGTTCAATCACCTGTTGGCGCAGCGAGCCGCCGAGTATCCCGGCAACACATACGGCATGCCGACGCCCGGAGAGGGCGTCAAGGTCGGCTTCCACCGCGTCGGTGCGGTCGTCGACCCCGACGCCCGAACGTTCCGGCCCGTTCCCGCCCTGGACGCCCTCCTGCGTTCCTACGTGCGGGAGTGGTTTCCCGGGCTCGACGCGGAGAGCGGGGTGGGCATCAGCTGCACCTACACGTCGACCGATTCCGGCGACTTCGTCCTCGACCGGCGGGGGCGGATCGTCGTCGGCGCGGGGTTCTCGGGCCACGGGTTCAAGTTCACGCCCGCCATCGGCGACGTGTTGGCCGATCTCGCGACCGACCCCACCGCCGTGGCTCCGGCGTCGTTCCGCCTGCCCGCGTAGCTGCGCACCTGCCCGGGGTGCGGCGGCCTACTTCTTGTAGTTGGGCGCCTCGACGATGATCTGCACGTCGTGGGGGTGCGACTCCTTCAACCCGGCCGAGGTGATGCGGACGAACTTGCCCTTGGCCTTCAGCTCATCGATCGTGCGGGCACCGACGTAGAACATCGACTGACGCAGCCCGCCGACGAGCTGGTACGCGACGGCCGAGACGGGACCGCGATACGCGACCTGACCCTCGATGCCCTCCGGGATGAGCTTGTCGTCCGAGGGCACGTCCGCCTGAAAGTAGCGGTCCTTCGAGTACGAGGTCTTCTTGCCGCGGGTCTGCAGTGCACCGAGCGATCCCATCCCGCGGTACTGCTTGAACTGCTTGCCACCCTGGAACACGATCTCGCCGGGCGATTCGTCGGTTCCGGCGAGGAGCGAGCCGAGCATGACGGTGTCGGCTCCGGCCACGAGTGCCTTGGCGATGTCACCCGAGTACTGCAGGCCGCCGTCGGCGATCACCGGCACGCCGGCGGGACGTGCGGCGAGGGATGCCTCGTACACGGCCGTGACCTGCGGCACACCGACGCCGGCCACGACGCGCGTGGTGCAGATCGAGCCCGGCCCGACGCCGACCTTGACCGCGTCCACGCCCGCGTCGATGAGCGCCTGCGCACCCTCACGCGTCGCGACGTTGCCGCCGATGATGTCGATGTGGGCGAAGGATGCATCGGCCCGCAGTCGCGTGATGATGTCGATGACGCCCGCGGACTGGCCGTTGGCGGTGTCGACGACCAGCACATCGACGCCCGCGTCGCGGAGCGCTTCGGCGCGCTCCCACGCATCGCCGAAGAATCCGATCGCCGCACCGACACGCAGTCGACCCTGGTCATCCTTCGTCGCGAGGGGGTACTTCTCGCTCTTGTCGAAGTCCTTGATGGTGATGAGGCCCGCGAGCTTGCCGTCGTCGTCGATCAGCGGCAGCTTTTCGACACGGTGCTTGGCGAACGTCGCGATGACGTCGTTCGCGCCGATGCCGACCTTCGCGGTGATGAGGCCCTCGCTCGTCATCACGTCGCGCACGAGCGTGGTCTGGCGCTCGAAGCCCGAGACGAAGCGCATGTCGCGGTTCGTGATGATGCCGACGAGCCGTCCATCGTCGTCCACGACGGGCAGACCCGAGATGCGGTACTGCGCGCACTGCGCGTCGACCTCTTCGACGGTCGCGTCGGGGCGGGTGGTGATGGGATCGGTGATCATGCCGGACTCGCTGCGCTTGACGCGGTCGACCTGCGAGGCCTGGTCCTCGATGGACAGATTGCGGTGCAGGATGCCGAGGCCACCCTCGCGCGCGATCGCGATCGCCATGCGGGCTTCGGTGACCGTGTCCATCGCCGAGGACACCAGGGGTGTCGCAACCGTGATCCGCCGCGTCAGCCGCGAGGACGTGTCGGCCTCGCTCGGAATCACGTCGGTGTGGCCAGGCAGTAGCAACACATCGTCGTACGTCAGTCCGACAAAACCGAACGGATCGTAATCGGGCATGTACGCGCTCCTCGTGCGGTGAGATCGGGGTGCGGATCGATGTGTTTCCACGCGAAGTATCCGCTTGATGAAGTCTAAGCGGCGCGCGTGTGCGAACATTCCTCCGGGAGCGTTCCCATTGCGCATCGGTAACGGCTGACGTTTGAGCGATGGGCGAAACAATGCCGACACATTACGCTCGTACCGTCGTCCATCGATGCCGATGCGACGCGACCATCGGTTAACGGTGCCCGACTGGAGGATCTGTGAGTCCCACGACCGCTACGGCGAGACGTTCCCGCGGGGGGACTCTGCTCACCATAGGAGCACTCTTCGGCGTGCTCTTCGCGCTGATGAGCCTGACCGCATCCCCGGCCTTCGCGGCCGAGGACGACCCCTACCGCATCAGCGGCAACGTGCAGCTCGACGGTGCTCCCCTCGAGGGCATTCGACTCGTCATCGACGGCCCCGGCGGTGAGCAAGAAGTCGAGACGGATGCCGAGGGCCAGTGGCGCGTCGGCGTTCCCGAGCGCGGCGAGACCTACACGGTCACGCTCGACGAGGACACGCTGCCCGAGGGCATCGCGGTCGTCAACGACGAGGACGATACCCCCAACGAGCAAGAGGTCGAGATGGGCGCCGGTGGGCGCGTCACCGTCAACTTCTTCATCGGCGAGGGTGAGCGAAGCGTCACGAGCTTCGCCGACCAGCTCATCCAACGCATCGTGCAGGGCCTGAGCTTCGGCCTCATGCTGGCTCTCGCGGCCGTCGGCCTGTCGCTCGTCTTCGGCACCACGGGCATCTCGAACTTCGCGCACGGCGAGATGGTCACTTTCGGCGCCGTCGTGGCGCTCACGCTCGTCGGACCGGCCAGCCTCGCGCTGCCGGTGTGGCTCGGCTTCCCGCTGGCGGTGATCCTCAGCGCGGGCCTCGGGCTCGTGCTGGACATGATCCTGTGGAGACCCCTGCGCCGAAGGCGAGTGGGTGTCGTGCAGCTCATGATCGTCAGCATCGGCCTGTCCCTCGCCCTCCGATACACGTTCCAGTTCTTCATCGGCGGCGGGACGAGCCAGCTCCCCTACGCATCCGAGCCGAAGATCCAGCTGTTCGGATCCGTGCAGATGAGCATCATCGACATGGTCTCGATCGCGATCTCGATCATCGTCATCATCGCGTTCGCGGTGTGGCTCACCCGCAGCCGCCTCGGCAAGGCCACACGCGCGATCTCCGACAACCCCTCGCTCGCCGCCGCCTCCGGCATCGACGTCGACTTCGTCGTTCGCGTCGTGTGGGTCATCGCCGGTGGGCTCGCGGGCCTCGCCGGAATCCTGTACGCCTACTACCGCCCCGGCATCAAATGGGACATGGGGTCGCAGGTGCTGCTGCTGATGTTCGCCGCCGTCATCCTCGGTGGTCTCGGTACGGCGTACGGTGCCCTGGTCGGCGCCATCATCGTCGGCCTGCTCGTCGAGGTCTCGAGCCTGTGGATCCCCGCGGACCTGAAGTACGCGAGCGCGCTCTTCATCCTCATCGTCATCCTGCTGTTCCGGCCCCAGGGGATCCTCGGCCGACGCGAGAGAATAGGTTAGGCGCACCATGGACTTGCTCCAGATCCTCTCGAACTCGGCCTCGTCGATCCTCAGCCCCGCGACGATCGGCTACGCACTCGCCGCCCTCGGTCTCGCGGTGCACTTCGGCTACACCGGCCTGATCAACATGGGCATCGCCGGGTTCATGGCCATCGGCGCCTACGGCTACGCGATCGGCGTGCTCACCTTCGGCCTCGAATGGTGGCTCGCGGCGATCGCGGGACTCGTGGCGTCGGCGATCTTCGCCGTCATCCTCGGCATCCCGACGTTGCGCCTACGCGGTGACTACCTCGCGATCGTCACGATCGCCGCCGCGGAGGTCGTGCGTCTGCTGTTCTTGACCACCGCGTTCGACGAGTACACCGGCTCGGCCGACGGCCTGAGCGGCTACCACTCGAGCTTCCGGGCGTCGAACCCGCTGCCCGAGGGCACTTACGGCTTCGGTCCGTTCACGTACAACGAGACGCAGTGGTGGGTCCGCATCATGGGCCTCCTGACGCTCGGCTTCGCCGTGCTGGTGGTCTGGATGCTGATGCGCAGCCCGTGGGGCCGCGTGCTGAAGGGCGTCCGCGAAGACGAAGACGCCGTGCGCGCGCTCGGCAAGAACGTCTACGCCTACAAGATGCAGTCGCTGGTGCTGGGTGGTGTGCTCGCCGCGGCGGGCGGCATCGTCTACGCCCTGCCGTCGGCCGTCAGCCCCGGCGTGTACGTCACGTCGCTGACGTTCTTCGTCTGGACGGCCCTCTTACTCGGCGGCGCGGCGACCGTGTTCGGTCCCCTGCTCGGTTCGCTCATCTTCTGGGTGCTGCAGACCTTCCTGAGCAACTTCCTCCCGGCGCTCGTCTCGGCCGGGGTCCTTCCCTTCATGTCGCAGATCCAGGCCGGAACGCTCCGATTCATCCTCGTCGGCGTCGCCCTCATGCTGCTCGTGATCTTCATGCCGCAGGGAATCCTCGGCAACAAGAAGGAGCTGACCTTTGTCAAGTAATGGGCAGTCAAATAGCGGGCAGTCAAACAACGGACAGTCAAGTAACGGGCAGTCGGGCGCCGAGCACACGACGACCGGCCAGCTCGGCGAAGATGCCTCGGGGGCTCCGCTCACGGCTCCCGTCGAGCGTCCGAAGACCACGGGGTTGCACGTCGGCGAGGCCGTGCCGGGGGCGAAGAAGGTCGATCCGATCATCATCGCCGACGGTGTGCGCCGCACGTTCGGCGGCGTCACGGCCGTCGATGTCGAGCACCTCGAGATCCCGCGCGGCGCGATCACGGCTCTGATCGGGCCGAACGGTGCGGGCAAGACGACCCTCTTCAACCTGCTCACGGGGTTCGACAAGCCCGACGAGGGTACCTGGAGCTTCGACGGCAAGTCGCTGTCGGGCGTCCCCGCGTTCCGGGTGGCTCGGATGGGTCTGGTGCGCACGTTCCAGCTGACGAAGGCGCTCGGGCTGCTCACGGTCCTCGAGAACATGAAGCTCGGGGCGACGGGTCAGCGCGGCGAGAAGTTCTGGCAGGCGCTCATCCCGGCGATCTGGCGTAAGCAGGATTCGAGCATCGACAGCCAGGCCATGGTGCTGCTGAAGAAGTTCAAGCTCGACGCCAAGTCGTCGGACTTCGCCGCAAGCCTCTCGGGTGGGCAGCGCAAGTTGCTCGAGATGGCGCGGGCGCTCATGACCAAGCCGACGCTGGTGATGCTCGACGAGCCGATGGCCGGAGTCAACCCGGCCCTGACGCAGTCGCTCCTCGATCACATCCTCGACCTGAAGGAAGAGGGCATGACCGTCCTCTTCGTCGAGCACGACATGCACATGGTCCGCCACATCGCCGACTGGGTCGTCGTCATGGCAGAGGGCAAGGTCGTGGCAGAGGGCGACCCGCACACGGTCATGCGCAACCCCGCCGTCATCGACGCCTACCTCGGAGCTCACCAAGAACTCGATCTGGGTGTCGTCACGGGTCGCATCGCGGCCATCGAGGCCGATCCGACGACGGATGCCGCGGCATCCGCTCAGGCGAGCGCGACCCTCCTGGTCGAAGAGGGCGTCGCCGAAGACGAGGAGAACCGCTCATGAGCACGGTAGCTACCGAAACACCGGTCGTCTTCGTCGACAACGTGCACGCCGGGTACCTGCCGGGGGTCAACATCCTGAACGGCTGCTCGCTGGTCGCGAACCAGGGCGAGCTGATCGGCATCATCGGCCCCAACGGCGCAGGCAAGTCGACGCTGCTGAAGGCGATCTTCGGTCAGGTCAACGTGCGCGAGGGTTCGATCACGCTCCAGGGCGATGACATCACGGGCCTCCGCGCCAACAAGCTCGTGGCGCGCGGCGTCGGGTTCATCCCGCAGACCAACAACGTCTTCCCGACGCTGACGATCGAAGAGAACCTGCAGATGGGTCTCTACCAGCGGCCGTCCGCGTACAAGGAGCGCTTGGAGTTCGTCACGAGCATCTTCGCCGAGCTGGGCAAGCGCCTGAAGCAGCGCGCGGGTTCGCTCTCCGGTGGTGAGCGTCAGATGGTGGCGATGAGCCGTGCCCTGATGATGGACCCGAAGGTGCTGCTCCTCGACGAGCCCTCGGCCGGCCTCTCCCCCGTCCGTCAGGACGAGGCGTTCATCCGGGTCTCCGAGATCAACAAGGCCGGCGTGACCTGCATCATGGTCGAGCAGAACGCGCGGCGCTGCCTGCAGATCTGCGACCGCGGCTACGTGCTCGACCAGGGCCGCGACGCCTACACCGGCACGGGCCGCGAGCTGCTGGGCGACCCGAAGGTCACCGAGCTGTACCTCGGCACCCTCGGCACCTGACCCGCTCTTCACGACGAAGGACCGGATGCCTCGGCATCCGGTCCCTCTGCGTTGCGCTGAACCCATGGCCCTGTCCTGACGCCGAAACACCCTTTGTGCGGCGACACACCCCGTTGCGCTGGGTGTTTCGCGGTAGGAGGGGTGTTTCGCCGAGGTGATGCGCGCCGGCGCACGACAAGGGGCCCCGGTCCGAAGACCGGGGCCCCTCTCACACGGATGTGTGGGTTTTAGCCCATGTATGCCGTGTAGGTGTTGTCCTCAGCAAACTCGTAGATGCCGATCGACGCCTCGGTCGGGTCGCCGACCTCGTCGAACGTGATCGGACCCGAGATGCCGTCGTAGTCGGCAACTCCGCCACCGAGGATGATGTCGGCGCACTCCGCGTACGAGGTGCAGGTTTCACCCTCGCCCGCACCACCCGAAACCTCGATGAGCTTCTCGGCCATGGCCGCGCTGTCGGTCGAACCGGCGGCGAGGCTGGCGAGGGCCAGGAGGATGGTTGCGTCGTAGGACTCGGCAGCGTAGCTGTAGTCCTCGAGCGGTGCGTCGCCTTCAGCTTCGAGGAACGCGTCGAGCTCGCTCGTGAAGTCCGCGATCGAGTCGATCGACAGGCCCGGGAGCGTGCCCTTGGCGCCCGTGAGGGAACCGGCCGGGAAGGCGTCTTCGAAGTTCTTCAGGTTGCCGTCGACGAAGTACAGCTTGTCGGACGGGATCTGACCGAACAGGCTCGGCAGCATGGTCGAGACCTCGTCGAACGTGATCAGGGCGATCGCGTCGGGGTCGGCCGCGAGGACCTCGCTGATCTGAGCGTCGAAGGTCGCGTCACCCGTGTTGTACGTCGGGGCTGCGACGACTTCGCCACCGGCGGCCTCGAAGGCCTCGGTCACGTAGCCGGCGAGGCCGGTGCCGTACGAGTCGTTCAGCACGATCATGCCGAGCGTCTGGTTGCCGTCCTCGGCGATCAGGTTGCCGAGAACCTCACCCTGCAGAACGTCGGAGGGAGCGGTACGGAAGTACAGTCCGTCGTCCTCGTATGTGGTGAAGGCGTCCGAGGTGTTGGCGGGCGAGAACTGAATCACGCCGGCGCCGACGACCTGGTCGATGAACTGCAGCGACGTGCCCGACGATGCGGCACCGATGATGGCCGAAACGTCCTCGCCCAGCAGGCGGGGGATTTCGGTCTCGTATGCCTTGTTGTCGGTGTCACCCGAGTCGCCGTAGACGACGTCGAGGGTCAGACCGGTGTCGGCCGAGATCTCATTGATCTGCGACGCGGCGTACGCGACGCCGGCCTCTTCGGGCGGGCCGAGGAAGGCGAGGTTTCCGGTCTGCGGCAGCGCCGTGCCGATCTTGAGGGCGAGGTCATCGCCGGCGGGTGCGGCGGACGACTCGGTGTCTCCACCACTGCCGGCACAACCTGCGAGAACCAGCGCGCTGACACCGACCACGGCGAAACCGCCGAGGACCTTGCCCGTACGCGAACGGGAGAAGAAGTTCATATTGCTCCTAGCTGTGGACGAACTCCGGGCCGGACTGAAGCCGACCCTATTGGCTTCACACTATGCGGCGCGGCGTCTCCGCGATGTTGCGGTGCGTTAACGATGTGAAACAGTACGGTCACAGCGTGATAACGCTCCCATGCCCCGAACGGCGGGGATGTCGTCGCGGCGAATGTCACGCCAACGAAGGTCACGTCAGAGAAGAGACATCCGAAACGCCGCGACCGCGACGCGAGAACAGCACGGAGTCAACGGAGAGGATGACCAGCGCCACCCAGACAAGTCCGAAGCCGATCCACCGCTCGAGCGGCATAGGTTCGCCGAGAACCCACGCCCCGATGATGAACTGCAGAACCGGCGCGATGAACTGCAGGAGGCCGATCGCGGTGAGCGGCACCCTCCTGGCCCCAGCCGCGAACAGCAACAACGGGACCGCGGTGATGATGCCGGCGAGCGAGAGCAGCACGGTGTGCACCGGACTGACCGTGCCCAGCGTGATGCCCGTCGTCACACCGACGACGATGAGCTGCACGATCGCCACCGGCAGCAGCCAGAACGACTCGAGCGTGAGGCCCCCCACGGCATCCACCGCCGGACCGACCTGCTTCTTGATCAGCCCGTAGATCCCGAACGAGAAGGCCAGGGTCAGCGATATCCAGGGAAACTCCCCGTACCCGATGACGATGACGAGCACGGCGATGAGGCTGATGCCGATCGCGATCCACTGCGTCAGCCGCAGACGTTCGCGCAGGACGAGGGCACCCAGCAGCACCGTCACGATCGGGTTGATGAAGTATCCGAGACTCGTCTCGATCACGTGCCCGGCGAGGGTGGCGAGGATGTACACCTGCCAGTTGACGTAGATGACAACGCCCGCGATGGCCGTCAGCAGCAGGAGCCGCGGCTGTCGCACGATCCGGCCGAACGCGGGCCACGCGCGCGTGACCGTCAAGAGCAGGACGCAGAAGACGAAGGCCAGGAGGATGCGCCAGGCCACGATCTCCCAGGGCCCGGTCGGCACGAGCAACAGGAAGTACAGGGGAAGAAAACCCCAGATCAGGTACGCGCCCATCGCCGACGCGACGCCGATGCTGCGTTCGCGTACTTCTGCGGCCGCTGTTGCCGCGGCGGCGGTGCTTGCTGCGGTGCTTGCTGCAGTGGGTCCGACCGACCCGCGCGGAGTCTCGGTCGGATCCTGTGTCACCTCAACAGCCTACGGGCGGCGGGGACGACCGCGGGGCCATTCGCGCGCCACGCCCGGCTGGTGCGCCGCGGCGGAACGACGAAGGACCGGATGCCGAGGCATCCGGTCCTTCGTGTGTGTCAGTCGCTCAGCGAACGACGACCGCGAGCACGTCGCGGGCCGAGAGCACGAGCAGGTCGTCGGCGCCGAACTTGACCTCGGTGCCGCCGTACTTGCTGTAGATCACGCGGTCGCCGACGGCGACGTCGAGCGGGATGCGGTTGCCGTTGTCGTCAATCCGACCCGGGCCCACCGCGACGACCTCGCCCTCCTGGGGCTTCTCCTTCGCGGTGTCGGGGATGACCAGGCCGGAAGCCGTCGTCTGCTCCGCCTCGACCTGGCGGATGACGATGCGGTCCTCGAGCGGCTTGATGGAAACCTGAGTGGAAACCGTCACGGTCTACCTCTTTCTTGATCCAAGACTGATTAGCAACCTCGATGCGAGAGTGCTAATGCCAGTGTAGGCAACCGCTGGCACTCACGCAACGCGAGTGCCAGCGAGCGGGGTCGAATCGGATGGCGAGGGCCCGCGCCTAGGCTGGACAGGTGGAGATGGCCGAGCTCAGGGCGCTGCTGACGCCCGACGGGCTGCGGCTACTCGACTCGATGCCGCCGGTCACGACGTCCGCGGACGTCGCTCGCGAGGTCACGCGGCTGCGCGCTGCCGGGCACTCCCCCGACCTGGTGTCGGCCGTTGTCGGCCAGGCTCGCCTACGAACGCGTGCGGAGTCGAAGTTCGGGCCCCTCGCGGCCCGCATGCTCTTCACCCGCGCCGGGCTCGAACAATCGACGCGACTGCCCGTCGCCGCCCTGCACGCCGGGCGATTCCGCGACGCGGGCCTCGGCAGCGTCGCCGACCTCGGCAGCGGCATCGGCGGCGACGCGCTGGGATTCGCCGGCATCGGCATGGACGTCCTCGCGGTGGATGCCGACGAGGTCACGGCCGCGATCGCGGCATGCAACCTCGCGCCCTTCGGTTCGTCGGCCGAGGTACGCCGTGCCCAGGCCGAGGACGTGGATGTCTCGGGTTCCGCGGGGGTATGGCTCGACCCCGCACGGCGTACGGCCGGCCACACCGAGACATCCCGCCTCTCGCGCCCCGAGGACTACTCGCCCTCGCTCGACTGGGCATTCACGTTGGCGACGCAGAAGCCGACGGGCATCAAGCTCGGGCCCGGCTTCGACCGCGACCGTCTGCCGTCGTTCGCCGAAGCGCAGTGGATCACCGCGGATGGCTCGACGCTCGAACTCGTTCTCTGGTCGGGCGAGCTCGCGCGGCCGGGTATCACCCGCGCCGCCGTCGTCATGACCGACGGGCAGTCGCACGAACTGACCGCGCCCGCCGACAGCGAGGACGAGCCGGTGCATCCACTCGGCGCTTTCATTCACGAGCCGGCCGGGTCGGTCATCCGAGCGCGCCTCGTCGGCGACGTCGCTCGTGCTCTGGAGGCGGGGCCGGTCGCGCCCGGCATCGCCTACCTGACCGGCGACGCAGCGCTGACGAGCCCGTTCGTGTCGACCTTCCGCGTGCGCGAGCAGTTGCCCGCCGACGTCAAGAAGCTGGGGCGGGCGCTGCGCGAGCGCGGCATCGGTCGGCTCGAGATCAAGAAGCGCGGGGTGGACGTCGACCCCGCCGTTCTGCGCACCAAGCTCGGGCTCAAGGGCGACGCTTCTGCGACTCTGCTGTTGACGCGGGTCGGATCGACGCGCATCGCCGTGCTCGCCGACCGCATCTAGGGGCGCGCGTCGTTTCGACTCGCCTGCGGCTCGCTCAACGACCGTGTGTCAGAACAGGGGCCCGCTGTTCAGGGCGACGGCGATCCAGAGCGCGCTGTAGAGGATCGACAGGATGCCGAGGCCCAGGGCCCACGCCGCGGCCTGGCGTCGGGCGCCCGGGCGACGCAGGGCCGCTATCGCCGTGATGATCGCGATGATGCCGACGGGGAACCCCCAGCCGACGACGAACGAGACGATGAGGCCGATGATCGCGACGGCGAGGGCCCATCCGGCGAGCGACGGCGGTCGGCGCGGGGCGGGCGGGGCCCAGGCGAGCTCCTGCTCGGGCTCCGCGCCCAGGTCTGTCCCGTGCTCGGGCTCCGCGCCGGGTGCGGGGTCCGCAGCTGGCACGGCTACGACGACCGGCACCGCGACCGGAGCTGTCGGCGGCAGCGGCGGCGGCACCGGCCGGGCAGCCTGCATGGAACGTCGGGTGGGCGCGGGGGCCACGGCATCCGTCGACTCGTCGTTCATGCGCGCACCTCCTCTTCCGAAACGGCCTCGGGCAACGCCTCGCCCGCGGCGACCTGAATCTGCGTGACGGGCAGAGTCGAGTCGGCACCGAACTCGAGTGTCGAGGGCGTGCGGCCGGACGCGATCAGCTCGGCGGCGAGCGCGGCGATCATCGCACCGTTGTCGGTGCAGAGCGAGAGCGGGGGAATTCGGACGGCAACGCCTGCCTGTTCGCCGCGGGCCAGCGCGACCTCGCGCAGGCGGCGATTGGCGATCACGCCTCCTCCGAGCAGCAGGCGGGGCACGCCGTACTGTGCGCAGGCGTCGAGGGCCTTCGTGACGAGCACGTCGATGACGGCCTCACGGAACGAGGCGGCAACATCGGCGATCGGCACCTCCTCGCCCGCGGCCTCGCGCTGCTCGGTCCAGCGGGCGACGGCGGTCTTGAGACCCGAGAACGAGAAGTCGTACCGGTGTTTCTCGCGGTCAGAGGCGCGCGAGAGTCCGCGGGGGAAGGCGATAGCGCGAGGATCCCCGGATGCCGCTGCCCGATCGATTTCCGGTCCGCCCGGGTAAGGCAGACCGAGCAGGCGGGCCACCTTGTCGAATGCCTCACCCGCGGCGTCGTCGATCGTCTCGCCGAGCAGTTCGACCTCGCTCGTGAGGTCGCGCACGAGCAGCAGCGAGGTGTGCCCGCCCGAGACGAGCAAAGCAACGGTCGGGTACTCGAGGGGCGGCGCGTCCGGGTCGAGGAGGTCCGCCGCGATGTGGCCGACGAGATGGTTGACGGCATAGAGCGGCTTGTCGAGGGCGATCGCGAGCGCCTTCGCAGCACCGACGCCGACCATGAGCGCACCCGCGAGTCCCGGGCCACTTGTGACGGCGACGGCGTCGAGGTCGTCGAGCCGGATGCCCGCCTCCGCGACGGCGGCCTGAATCGCGGGGCCGAGCGCCTCGAGATGCGCCCGCGCGGCGACCTCCGGCACGACCCCGCCGAATCGGGCATGCTCGTCCATGCTGCTCGCGATGGTGTTACTGAGGAGCGTCCGGCCGCGGACGATGCCGATGCCGGTCTCGTCGCAGCTGGTCTCGATGCCGAGCACGAGGGGTTCGCGGTTCGTGGCGGTCATGTGCACGCTCCTGCCTCAGAAACGGCAGTGGGCACGCGATCGAGCGTCGGAGATTCGGCCGGCGTCGGAGCATCCGGGTTCTCTGACGCCGATTCCGACCGAATCTCCGACGCAGAACCGACGACATCCATGCCGGAATGCTCCGCGAGCCACCCGCGCAGGTCCAGGCGCATCACGATCGCATCGACTCCGTCGGGTTGGTAGTAGTTCGGGCGCCGCGCGATCTCGACGAACCCCTCGGACACATACAGTGCCTGCGGGATCGGCTT
>NZ_HG779815.1:0-781 GCF_000582705.2 Microbacterium sp. C448 | reverse complement strand
GGCGGCATTCGAGCCCGTGGGTAGTCAGGGCGCGTAGCTAGTCAGGAACCGCAGGCACGAGTCCGCAGTCCAGGGATCGCACCCGGGATCCGAAACCGTGCATTTGTCAGAGTCATTTCTGCTCTGCTGGCCGCACCCCTCGCTTGGTGACTCTTGTGCTCTGCGTGCCCGTTTGCATCGACCGGAGCGTCCGAGTCGTCGGCAATCGGGAGGTTTGAGTCCATTCGAGAGTTCCTGAATCACCTAGGTCGGCCTGTTGCCATCCCAGCCAGCGATGAAGGCTGCCAGGCTAGCGAGCTGACCGCAGACATCGATGGACCGACCCAACCCGTAGTCAACCCGAACGGCAACCACCACAGTAGTAGTGCGACCCAAGATAGCAATGCACGCAGGCACTTTTTGTGGAACTCGTTTCGAGTTCAGCATAAAAGCGGTACGCTGTTCGGGTGCGAGGAGGTCTCGAGCGCTGGAAGAGAGGTGTCGGATCGCAGGGGGTTCGACAGGCGCTGGGCTATGCGTTGAAGGGCTCGTGTGACTCGCACCTGCGCGCGACCGTTGGTGTGGATGCGCTCGCCGGATACGGGGATGCGGCAGCCGGCGTCCGACGATTCATCGTTACGGCGGGCGTCATTTCGACGGACACGCTTGACGAGATGCAGTTGCGCAGTTGGGTGGATGGGTGCGATCCGGAGTCCGGGGAGCGGCGTGGGCGCGATCTGAGTTCCGCGGATGCGGACCTCATTCTGGATGGTGAAGCGCCCCGAGTTCTCTGCCGCTCCTA
>NZ_HG779814.1:0-759 GCF_000582705.2 Microbacterium sp. C448 | reverse complement strand
GTGTGACCCCGCTGCCCGTCCCGCGGTCCCGCGCCGTGCGCGCCTGGGCGGCCGCGGCGGCGAACCCGTCGTACGCGGTCGGACCGGACAGCCCGATCCGCAGACCCAGGTCCCCGGCCACTTCGGCGAGCACGCTCGTCTCGCCGGGGGTGAGGACGATGACGACTCCGGATGCCTCACGACCGAAGAAGATGCGACCCCGGTGTTCTTCGGCGAGCAGCTCGAGGCGGTCGGTCACCGTCTCGCGGCGCGCGGCCGCGGCATCCGTGACCGCCACGACCACGGGCGCCTCGGGCAGTCCGCCCCACGTCTCGCGGGCGATGCGCGCGGCGATGTTCGGCTGGCTGGATAGCAGCAGCTGAACAACGCCCGCCCGGAGCTGTCCGCGTGCCCGCGCCGCCCCCTCGCTTTGCTCGAGCGCGAGGCCGGCCATCGCGATGACCGCGGTCACGACGCTGCGACTCTCTTGGTCGAGGTCGCCCGCCGCGATAGCGATGGCTCCACGCAGGCGCCCGCCGCGGCCGAGCGTCTGGAGGGTGAAGGGGATGTCTCCGACCCGCAGCGTCGATCCCGCGCGTGCTCCGCGCCGGAGGACCCGCCGCGCCTCGTCGTGCAAACCGGCGAAGACGTCGGCTTCGAGGCCCGAAGGATGCTGGCGCGTCAATGTGCCCGTCGCGTCGAACAGGCCCACCCAGGTGTCGAGCTGTCGAGACAGCTCCGCGAGGGTCGCGCCGAGTCCGTCGGGACGGAGTGCCGCGA
>NZ_HG779813.1:0-1789 GCF_000582705.2 Microbacterium sp. C448 | reverse complement strand
GATACATGCGGCGCGGTGTATGCACTGCTCGTCATCGCCGTGGCTGTGGCCTTGCGCACGCCGCGTACCGGGATGGACTCCTCGCGGGAATCCGCCGAGGCTGCCTTCGGGCTGGTCTCCGCGGGCGCCGCCTCGGGTACCGGGATTGTCTCTTCGCGCACGGCCCCCCACTCGGGAGTCTCGATGTTACGGAAGACGCTGGCCTGCGACGCGTGACGCACGACATCCTCGCGCGTCACCTCGCCCGCGTCTCCGCTGGCGGCCACATCGCTCAGGTTGACCCCGAGGTCGCGAGCCAGCTTGCGAATCGGCGGCTTCGCGACGACACCGATGGACGCGGCGACCGGACGTTCCGCCGTCTTGCGCCGGCGCGAGGTGACGGCGCCGCCCGTGCCATAGCCCACGAGTACGGCTCCGCCGGTCGCCTCTCCCACCTCGGTGGGCGCGGTGTTCGGCGGCGGTGCATCGGCTCCCGCCTCGCCGATCGTGATGATCGGCGCTCCGACGTTCACCGTCTCGCCTTCCCCCGCGAGCAGCTCGCTCACGGTGCCGGCGAACGGCGAGGGCAGCTCGACAAGCGACTTCGCAGTCTCGATCTCGACGAGGACGTCGTTGACCTTCACCTCGTCACCCGGCGCGACCCGCCAGGTCACGATCTCGGCCTCGGTCAAACCCTCACCGACATCGGGGAGGAGGAACGTCTGCGTGCTCATGCGGGATCCTTTCCGCGGGAACCAGGGCTCAGTATGCCAGGGCCCGGTCGACGGCCTCGAGGACGCGGTCAGCGTCGGGGAGGTATGTGCCCTCGAGCTTCGCCGGGGGGAACGGCGCATCGAAGCCCGACACGCGCAGGACGGGCGCCTCGAGGGAGTAGAAGGCGCGCTCTGTGACGGTTGCGGCGATCTCGCTTCCGAGGCTGGTGAAGCCCGGCGCCTCCTGCGCGTAGACCATGCGTCCCGTGGAACGCACCGAATCCAGGATGGGACCGTAGTCCACCGGCGAGAGCGAGCGCAGATCGATCACTTCGCAGCTGATGCCTTCGGCCTCGGCGAGAGCCGCAGCCTGCAGCAGGGTCGTGACCATGGCGCCGTGACCGACGAGAGTCACATCCGTTCCGCGACGCACGAGACGGCTCTCGTGCAGGCCGACCGGGGGAGAAGTCAGGTCGACCTCGCCCTTCTGCCAGTATTTGCTCTTCGGCTCGAGGAAGATGACGGGGTCATCGGAGAAGATCGCGTCCTGAATCATCCAGTAGGCGTCGTTCGGCGTCGACGGGCTGACGACCCGGAGACCCGCGGTGTGCGTGAAGTACGCCTCCGGGCTCTCCTGGTGGTGTTCGATCGCGCCGATGTGCCCGCCATAGGGGATGCGGATCACGACGGGCATGCTCAGCGCGCCCTGCATGCGGTTCGTGATCTTCGCGAGCTGTGACGTGATCTGATCGAAGGCCGGGTAGACGAATCCGTCGAACTGGATCTCGCACACCGGCCGGAATCCGCCCATGGCCAGACCGATCGCGGTGCCGACGATTCCGGACTCGGCGAGCGGGGTGTCGATCACGCGGTTCGGGCCGAACTCCGCGTGGAGCCCCTCGGTGATGCGGAAGACGCCGCCCAATGGCCCGATGTCCTCGCCCATCATGAGCACGCGGTCGCTGCGCTCCATCGCTTTGCGCAGCCCGGCGTTGAGGGCCTTGCTCAGCGGCATGTTCTGGGGCGCGTTCATACGTCCCCCTCCTCGAACGAGGCTTCGTACTCTTGCACCCAGGCGAGCTGCTCTTGCATCAGTG
>NZ_HG779812.1:3336-23158 GCF_000582705.2 Microbacterium sp. C448 | reverse complement strand
ATCCGTACACCACCTTGCCGGACGCCACCCCGGGCTCGCTCACCGACTGGGCCACTGAGCCTGTCGAAGTGACCCGCCCGGTCCGAATACGCGCTCGGAGAACCGCTCGCCGATCAGGCGGTGAGCCTCGGGCGACGGATGCAGGCCGTCGAGCAACGGCAGCGCCGCCGCATCCTCCTCGCCGTAGAGATCCGTGCCCTCGATGAAGTGCAGGTTCGCGTCATCCGTCCGTCGTCCCACGACGTCGTGAAGCGCCTCGCGGACGACCCGCAGCGTCAGCCTCCCGTTCGCCGTGTCGCCGCGCGTGCCCGTCGCGATGAAGCGAACCTGGTCGGATCCGATCGAGGCAGGGTCGATGGCACCCGGGCCGGGAGTGTCCTCGTGGATGCCGGCGAAGAGCGGCGAGATCAGCAGCAGGGGAGTGTCGGGATGCCCGTCGCGGATCGTGTCGAGAAACCCGTGGACCGCGGGTACGAACGTACGTAACCGCATCGCGTCGAGGTTGACGACGTTGATGCCGATTTTGACGCTGATGAGATTGGCCGGGGTATCTCGGATCAGGCGGGCGATGAACGGGGCGACGAATGCGCTGCCGCCGAACCCCAGGTTTCTCAGGTCGACATCGGCACTTCGGGCCGCAATCGCCGGCCAGATCTCGCTCGGCATGATCGCATTCGACCCTTGACTGATCGAGCTGCCGTAGTGGATCCACGTTGGTCGAATCCGGATGTCCGGCCGGAGGGGAGCGTCGGCGCGGAGCGCGATGATCTCGATCGACTCGTTGTGCGGCAGCCATATCTCCACACGTGCGTCACGCCCCGGGAGAGTGAGGCGGGTCGTGTGGTCCGGACCGCCGTGCGGGGTCATCGCTCCGGTCAGAAGGTCGACCTCGAGCACGTCGCCGCCCGTGAGCTCGTCGCTCGACGCACGGACCCCGTCGACGAACGTGTCGATTCCTCCCCGAGGTCGATCGGCGCCCCGGTACGCGACGCGCTTCGCGTGGGTGACGAGTTCAAGTGCCGTTGCCGCGGTGCGAAAGACGATTCGCACGCCGGACGGCTGGGCCTCCATCGACATCAACTGACCGTCGGGGAACTGCCGGCGAACCCAAGCGGGCAGGCGATGCGGAGTGCGTCCGCGCGCTGTCGATTCGAGTTCGGCCAATCCGTGGAACAGGTCGGGAGTCAGGGATGTTTCGTTCACAGCGCTCAAACCTACACCCTGTAGGCGATAGGCTACTGTGTGTTGCTCACTGTCGATGAAAAGGACCACATGCCCCGCGCAAACCTCAGCGCCACGGACGTGGTGGCCGCGGCCGCGGCAATCGCCGACCGCGATGGCTTCGACGCCGTCTCCGTGTCAGCGGTCGCCCGTTCCCTCGGTGTGCAGCCTGCGAGCCTGTACTCGCACGTGCGCGATCGTGCGGCTCTCCTCGACGGCATCCATCGGCTCGCGCTCGCGGACCTCGCTGACCGAATCGGTGCGGCGGTCGCCGGTCGAGCGGGTCGTGACGCGCTCTTCGGTCTCGCGGGGGCGCACCGGGAGCTGGCAACCGCACGGCCCGGAACATGGGCGGCGCTGCAGCGGCCAGCCAGCGACGAGACCGTACGGTCAGCGGAATCTGCGCGCGTCTCGACGTTGATCCTCGCGGTGCTGCGCGGCTACGACCTGCCGGATCCAGATCTGGTGCACGCCGCGCGGCTGGTCGGCGCGACGATCAACGGACACCTCGCGCTGGATCGCGCCGGCGCGTACCGCGGCCGTGACGAGTCGGCGGATGCCTCGTGGCAGTGGGCGATCGATGCCCTGGATCGCGCGCTGCGCTCGGCGAAGCATCCGTCCTGACATTCCGGTCGTGCCGATACGCCCATCTGTCGCCCATTTCAACCCCGTTCGCGGCATCCCATCGCCGGGCGTACGGTGCCCGTGTTCCCACAACCGGTTGGATGAAGGAGGCAGGACATGTCTGTAGCCCGTCAGATGATCGACACCCACCCCGGCGACCTCAGCGGGGTCGATCGCGAAGCTCTCGTCGCGTGCATCGATGCGTGTGTGGAGTGCGCGCAGGCGTGCACCTCGTGCGCCGACGCGTGTCTCGGCGAGGACATGGTCGCCGAGCTGGTGACCTGCATCCGCCTCGACCTAGACTGCGCCGACGTGTGCGCAGCGACCGCGCGAGTGGTGTCGCGCGTCACGGCCGGGGGCGACCCTTCGACGATGCGGGCGGTCATCGAAGCGTGCCGGATCGCGTGCGCTGCCTGTGCGGAGGAGTGCGAGCAGCACGCAGAAATGCACGAGCACTGCCGTGTGTGCGCCGAGGTATGCCGTCGGTGCGAAGAGGCCTGCGCGGCGCTGCTGGCATCGCTCTGAGGTCAGCAGCGCGCGCGGGTCAGCTCGGCGGGTCTTCGGGCCACCGGAGCAGGGCTCGCGGCTCTCGCCCGAGACGTTCTTCACGCGGGGCATCCGGCGCGCCCGGGTCGTCCTCCTCCACGAGAACGCTTGCGCCCGTGAGTACGGCAGCGCGGGCAAGTGCCTCAGCGACCGGTATCTCCGCGAGCGCATTTGCTTCGCCCGTCGCGTCTCCGGCCGCCGCGACCCATGGTTCGGCATCGAGGGCGATGAGTGTGCTGTCGGAATCGACCAATCTCGCGTCGAGCACCAGCGCCTCGACCTGCGCCTGCTGAAGCGCGTGCGTCACGGCGTCCACGCCCTCGGCGCCCCGGCTGCCGTTGTCGGCGGCGGCGCGGTCGAGGATGTCATGGATCGCCTCGGTGGCGAAACGATCGAGCGACGAGCGGATGGCTTCCTCGAGCGCAGTGCCGTCAGCGCCGTCCGCCCGGGTATGCGTGTCGACGTCGACGACGAGCGCACTGCTCGCGGGGTCGAGGGCGTCGGCAAGCAGCTGTCGTGCCCGGACGTCGCCCGCCACAACGACGAATTTCGGGCAATGCTCGCGCACGAGTCGATCGACGACGTCCGCGACCTCGTTCTGGTTGTGCATCCAGACATCCTCCGAATGGCGCTGGTATCGGGCGTGAGACCAGCCGCCCGCCTGCACCTTGGGGACGCTGTCGTCTCGCCCGGCCACGTCGATCGGGGCACGCTCGGAGTGCTTGGCCGCCGTCTCGAGACGCACCTCGGCGCCTTCGCGCCCCGTCTCGACGACCACGAATCGCACACTCTCATCACTGTGTCGCAGCAGGGGCAGGATGCCCGGAACCGGGCCGTGCCCGAAGCGTTCGGGCCCGAGCCGGGCCCCGGCGAAGTCCTCGTCGAGGACGACCTCACCGTCGCGGATCAGGAGGTACCGTGCCGACGGGCTGGGGATGCCCGGCCGATCGGTCAGTGCCTCGGCGAGCGCCTCGACATCCGCTTCCGATGCTCCGATTTCGGCGAACCGGTCGCGCACGGATCGTTCGTGTGCCTGTTCCACGACCTGCGGGCTGTCGCCAGCCCCGTCGATATACGCGTAGCTCCATGGGCCTGATCCGGCCAAGATCTCGGCAAGGTGTTCGCGCTCACGCATCCGTCGCCTCCTCTCCCTCGTCGACCGCGCTGGACGTTGTGTACACCGTTCCGTCGGCTGAGCCATCCACCGCCCCGTCGCCCGCGACCTCGTCCGTCTGACGGTTGAACGCGACCTCGACTTCGGGGTCGTCCGTTTCGTCGGGGAGCGGCTCGGTCTCGCGGAACGGTTCGACGTGCGGGGCACCGCCGTGACCCTGAACCATGCCCCGGGTCTCCTGCTCGAGCTCGTCGTCCAGGCGGGGTCCGTGCTTGGTGTTGCCGCGCTGTGCGTCAGTCATCTCGGCTCCTCTCGTGATGAGCGGTCCACGATAAGAGCCCGCGCGGGATCTGCCGAACGGGGTTGACCAGCTCAGTGGAGAGGGGTACGGAAGCCGTCTACGCGGGGCGGAAGCTGCAGGCATGTCAAGCCCCTCGATCCGCTCGCGCAGCAGGATCAGACTGCAAGCATGAATACAGGTGCCCACGAAAATGCAGTAACGCGCGACGAGTCGGATGTCGAAGAGATCGACGGTCCGACCGGCAAGCCCAGCCAGGCGGAGGGTTCCGACCCTGGCCAGCCGGAAGGTTCGCAGGCCGCTGAACCTCTGCCCGCCGAGGGTCACCCTTCTCCGGCCGACGGCGGCGAACTCGACGCGTAGGGTTCGCGCGCTCCCTTCGACAGGCTCAGGGAGCATCTCGGTCGCTGAGCCTGTCGAAGCGATCCGGCCCTGACTACATCGCCGTGCCGGTGTAGGAGTACTTCACGAAGACCTCGGACGCGATGCCGGCCTCGCCGAGCACGCCCTGCACGGCCGAGAGCATGTACCTCGAGTCCCACCCCATGTACAAAAACGTCGACTCGTCGAGCGCATCCCACTGCCCGTTCCACGCCTGTTCGGGGTAGAGCGGCCCGCCACGTCGGGCGCTGAACGCCACGACGTGCTCGCGCCCGTCGGCCCACAGGCGCTTGAAGATGCGGTTGAAGAGGTACTTGATGTCGTAGACCTCCCAATGCTCGCCGCGGTACTCGACGTATTCGAACTCTCGCTCCCACCCGCGCGGCCAGCCGCGGCGGCGCACCGCATCGAGGATCGGCGTGAGCCCGTCGTCGTCGATCGCGATGACCTGTGGTCGCGCCCAGATCCGCACGAACGCCTCGGTCAGCGCCGCCGTTCGGGCGGTGATCGCGGCGGTACCCCACGCGGGTGTGTCCGCGATCGCCGTCGTGAGCGCCAGACGGCTCTTCGGATAGAGCGCGTCGCGCTTTTCGGGGAAGGATGCGTCGAACCCGCGCTCGGCGAGGCCCGTCTCGATCAGCGTCAGGTTGCCGAGGGTCGGGGCGAGGGCGCGGTGGCTGTTCTGCTCGTCCTCGGTGTAGTCGGCCCAGGCGCGTTCGCCATCGCCCGTCCAGGTATCGGCGGGGGCGAGAGGGAAGACGTGCTCGATCTCCAGCCCGTCGCCGTCGAGCCCACCCGCGCTCTCGACACCCGCCAGTCGCCCAAGGACGTAGGCGGCGTGGGGGAGAGCGCCGTACTTGAGCTCGACGCGGACGCGCTCGTTGGACGGCATGATCCGCGCGATCGCCCGGACCAAGGCATCCGGTCCGTCCTCTCGAGCGCGGCAGAGGCGGGCGACCAGCCGATCGTTCGACAGGCCCGAGATCGTGCGGCGCAGAAGGAGCGACTGGATGTTCTCGAGCGTCGCGATCAGTTCGGCGCGGTCGGTCACGCCGAGCGCGTAGTCGCGGTACGCGCGCATGACGAGCGGATACATGCCGCGCCCGAAGGTGTTGACATATCCCAGCTGGCGGCCGATTTCGGCATCCGGTTCCTGCGACGGATCGAGCAGGATGCGGTAGATGTCGGAGTAGTCGCGCCACTCTGCGGCATCCGTCCGGAGAGTGTCGAGGTCCATGCGGGGGAAGCGTTGACGGAAGGCGTCGTACACGCTCCGCTCGCCCGCGACGGCGACCTCGCGGCCCGTCGTCATGACGAGCAAGTGGCGCCAGAAGCTCGCGATCGCCTCACCCGTGTTGCGCTCGATCGGGACCCAGTAGGCATCCTCGATCTCGCTCTGTTGGGCGTGCGAGAGGCCCATGAGCACGTAGTTGTGGATCAGCTCGTGGTCGCGCAGCGGCTCGCCCGTGGAGTTCAGGCTCTCGAAGATCTGCTGCGCGTTCGCGCCCGACCCGAGCGTGATGGCGACGTGCTCGAGCTTTTGGAGTCCGCGCCAGATGCGGGGAACCTCGTCGCGGCGGACCTGGCTGCGGAAGAACGCGTAGTTGTCGTCGAATCGCGACTCGCGGTAGGCGTCCTCCGGCCCGCGCTGGTCGAGCACGACGCTCTCGAACACCCGCGCCCAGGCCCGGTGCGGGCGGAGCTTCGTATGGTCAGGGCTGTCCGCCCGCACGAGCACCCGCTCGAGTTCGGCGGCGAGGCCGGGGTCGTCGTCCTTCACGGTGTGGTGGAGGGCCGCGACGAGCAGCATGAGCGTGGTGATGCGCTGTTGCCCGTCGATCAGCACGAGCTCGCCGGGGGTGGCCCCGGCATCCGTGTCCGCACTCACGGTCGAGAGGATTGAGCCGATGAAGTGCATGTTGCGGTCATCGAGATCTGCGACCGCGCGGATGTCGCCGAGCAACTGTTCGCAGCCGCCGATGTCCCACCGGTACTGGCGCTGGTAGACGGGGACGACGATCGCGGTTTCGGGGGCGGACAGCCAGGCGACCGTGTTGACCGCGACCGCGTCGACGTTGGTGGCACTGCCCATGTGTTCTGCTTCGCCCCTTGGTGCTGCGTCCCCTGGTGATGCGGACCTGCGTGTGCGGATATGCGGGGCGAACCACCCGCGCGCGCTCCAGTCTAGGCATCCGCTCTCTTCACGTGCCGGGGGCGCTCCGCTGTCGCATATCGACGTTGGCGAGCGCTCCGAAGGTCGATTTGCGACAGCGGAGCCGGGTCGGTGTTATTTACGGCCGGGGTTCCAGGGGGCGCGAAGGGGCCGGAGGTAGGCTTGCCTAAGTTGGGCCTGTTAAAACGTGCTGGCCCTCTGACGAAAGGCATGTCACCTTATGGGTTACATCAAATCCGCCGCGCTCGAAGAGACCGGCTACGTGGTGCTCGACTCCTACAACCAGGAGCTCGACCCCCAGGAATGGCTCGACATCGAGTACAACGACTGGAAGTCCTCGGGCGACACGCGTTTCGCGCCGCTCGCGAGCGCTTTCGGCGACATCGAGTGCAACGGCTTCTGGAATCACAAGCCGCCCCGCACCGACAAGGACGGCGTCTGGATCGACTCGCAGACCGAAAAGGCGCCGAACCTCACCCGTCGCGCCATGGAACCGGGTGCGAACGTCGGCCGCTGCCGCGTGATCGAGCTGCAGCCGAACACCTACGCCGACTGCCTCTACAACCTGCACCAGGACGACAACAACCGTCTGAACCCGGATGGCACGGGCTGGGTCGTCCGCGGATTCTTCAACCTCACCGACGACAAGACGAGCTACTTCGTGCTGCGCGACAACCGCACCGACCCCGAGGGCGAGGTGCGCATCGCCCTGCCCGCCGGCGCTCAGCTGATCGTCGACACCCAGCGCCTGTGGCACGCCGCCACCCACCCCGGCACCGAGCCGCGCTACTGCCTGATCACGTCGTGGACCTCGGGCCCCGAGCTCGACGCCTACATCGAGAAGTACAACGGCAAGTCGCACGTGCCGAACTTCGAGGTGCCGCAGGACGAGCTTGACGCGGGCCAGGCCGAGCAGACCCGCCGCCTCGCCGCGCGTGCCGCGTTCTACGCCGCGAAGGGTCAGGCCGAGAAGGTCGCGATGAGCGAGGCCTGAGCCCCGCGCATCCGCTGTTCTTCGCCGAAACACCCCTCGCGCGACGAAACACCCCTCGACATCGGGTTTCTCGATGCACGAGGGGTGTTTCGCTGTTGGCGGGACCGGATGCCCCGGGTGGGGCCTACTCGTAGCGGAGCGATTCGACCGGGTCGGCGCTCGCGGCGCGAGCCGCGGGCAGGGTGCCGGCCAAGAACGCGATGCCCATCACGATCAGGATGACCGTCGCGATCGAGATCGGGTCGAACGCCAAGAGCGTCAGGCCCGGCAGATCGGCGAGGAGCGTGTCGGCCAGAGCCGAGCTCAACGCGGTGCCGACAAGGATCGCGACGGTGGCTCCGATCGCGCTTCCCAAGAAGCCTAGGAACACGGCTTCGAGGCTGAACAGGCTAAACACGCGGCCCGAGCCCATGCCCATGGCCTTCATGAGTCCGATCTCGCGGGTGCGCTCCTGCACCGACATGTAGAGGGTGTTGACGATCCCGAAGCTCGCGGCGAGTAGCGCGATGATGGCGAAGGCGTTCAGTACCAGCACGATGCCGTCGATGATCGCGGTGAAGGTTCCGAGCTGATCCGCAACGGTCGTTCCGGTGTATCCCTCAGCCTCGAGTCGGTCTTTCAGGGCGTCGATCTCTTCCGTCGTGGCGTTCGGGTCGAACCAGACGCTCGCCTGGGCGAACCGCTCCTGCTCGGCGGCGGGCACCCCGATGTTCTGGAGCTCGACGAGGGCGTCCGTGAGCGCCTGGTTGGGCGTGACCGTCGTCGTCGGGCCCGCGAACGCCTGTTCGGCCACGCCGGTCACGGTCGCCTCGACCGTGTGGGGCTGGCGTTCGGCATCCGTGATCCCGAACGTCACGGTCTGCCCGATCGCCGACTCGGCACTCTCGAACCCCAGGGGTTCGACCAGCGAGAGGGGGAGGGTGACCTCGGGCGCGCTGGCGGAGTCATCCGGTTCCGACCCGGCGGCCAGCTGGATGGTCTGGCCTGCCACGAGGCGACCGACGCCCGTGACGTAGGGCGTACCGTCTTCGAACTGCACGTAGTCGGCGTTCACCGCGATGGTTGGTTCGACGCGGAGGACGCCATCGATCGCGGCCAGCGCGTCGAGGTCTGTCTGGTCGAGGGCGACGACGGTGCTGCCGGGCGCGGCGGTGGGCCCTGCCGCGATCGCGTCGGGGTTGTATTCGATCGGGCCGCCACCGGCCGCCACGCCCGCGCCCGAGGGCTGCGTGACCGTCATGACATCCGTCGCGCCGATCGAGCTGACGGTGTCGTCGATGTATCGGTTGATGCCGGTGCCGAGCCCGTTGGTCAGCACCAGGGTGAATGCTCCGACGAAGATCGCGAGGATCGTCAGGGTCGTTCGAACCTTCGAGCGGAAGGTCTGCGAGATGGCCGTTGTGATGAGGTCTGAGGTCTTCATGCCGCCACCGCCTCGTCCGCGACGATCAGGCCGTCTCGGATCAGGATGCGCCGGTCACAACGCGCCGCCAGGTCTTCGTCGTGCGTCACGACGATCAGCGTGATGCCGTGCTCACGGTTGAGTCCGAACAGGATGTCTTCGACGACCGCGCCGGTGGCGGTGTCGAGGTTTCCGGTCGGTTCGTCGGCGAAGATGACGCGCGGGTCGTTGACGAGGGCGCGCGCGATGACGGTGCGCTGCTTCTGACCGCCCGACAGGTCGAGGGCCTTGTTGCGGGCCTTGTCGTCGAGCTCCAGCTGAGCGAGCGCGGCATGCCCACGTCGCTTGCGCTCGCGGCGCCCGACCCCGGCGATCTTCATCGGCAGCATGACGTTATCGAGCACGGTCGTGCCGGACGTGAGGAAGAACTGCTGGAACACGAACCCGAACGTGCGGTTGCGCGTGCGGTTGAGAGCCCGCCCCCGCAGGGTGCGGGTGTCGGTGCCCTCGAGGTCGATGCGTCCGCTCGTCGGCTGATCGAGAAGCGCGAGCAGGTGCATGAGGGTCGATTTGCCCGACCCGCTCTTGCCGACGATCGCGACGCTCTCACCGGCGCGAATGTCGAGGCTGACACCGCGCAGGGCATCGAAGCGGTTGGCGCCGCGTCCGTAGGACTTGTGGACGTCGGTGACCGAAATCAGCGGGGCGGTCATGTGTGGGCCCTTCGGGTGTATGAAGTCATATCCCCAGAGTCGCCGGGCCCGGTGGGCGGCGCGTCACCCGAGCGGATGCATCCGTCTACCGCGTTCGCGGTACGGGCCCTGCCACGAGGGGACGACGCGTGCGGCGCTCGCGCGCGGCACACTGGTCTCATGAGACCCATGGAGTCCGACGGGCCGTGGGCGATCCCGCATCGCCACCCACACGCGTGGGTGGGCGATCTCATCGCGGCCGCATTGATCGTGGTGGCCGCGCTCGTGCCGTTTCCGGCTCACGAGTTCCGCCCCGATGGCCCGCTCGTCGTGGTCGTCGCCCTGCTGCCGGCGGTGCTGCTGCCACTGCGACGGCGCTGGCCGTTGTCCGTCCTCGTCGCCTGCCTGGGGTGCTACGGCATCGCGGCGCTGCTCGGAACCATCGCCCCCGGGATCGTGCTCGCTGCCGCGATCGCGATGTTCGGCGTCGCGAACCGTTCGACCCGGCGACGGACTCTCATCACGATGGCGGTGGCGGTGCCCGGCATCGTCTTGCTCAGCGTGCTCGCCGCGATCGGCGACGTCTTCGACCCCCGTACCTTCCAGTTCGCCTTCGTGATGGCGTTCGCAGCAGCGGCGGGCGACGCTACCCGCTCGCGCCGCGAGTACATCAGCGAGATGACGGAGCGGGCTCTGCGCGCCGAGAAGACCCGCGAGGCCGAGGCTCAGCGTCAGATCACCGAAGAGCGCTTGCGCATCGCGCGCGACCTGCACGATGCCGTCGCGCATCAGATCTCGGTCATCAGTTTGAACGCGGGCGTGGCATCGACGTCGCTCGAGACGCGTCCCGAGAAGACGCGCGAGGCGCTTGCGAACATCCGCTCCGCATCGCGTAGCGTGCTCGCCGAGATCGGCGATCTGCTCGAGATGCTGCGGGCCGACGAGGGCGGCGACGACGAGACATCCGTTCGTCCCCCGCAGCCGGGACTCGAGCGGCTGGACGACCTGGTCGCGCGTTTCCAGGAGACCGGCCTCGAGGTGGGGGTGCGGCGAGAGGGCGATCTGGCCGCCGTGCCGGCGCCGCTCCAGCGCATCGCGTACCGCGTCGTGCAGGAAGGACTCACGAATGCGCACAAGCACGGCGCCCTCCACCGCGCGCACGTTCTGCTCGAGGCGGGGCCAGAGGCGATGCTGGTCGTCGTGACGAACCCCATCCGCGATGACCAGCCCCGCGAATTCGAAGCACGATCGGGGCACGGGCTCACCGGTCTGCGCGAGCGGGTCGCGGCGGTCCGCGGTTCGGTTCAGGCTGGCTCGACACCCGGCGGGTACCGGCTCGCGGCGAGCCTGCCCCTCGCGAAGCATCCAGAGGACAGCGCAACGTGACAACGGTTCTGATCGTGGACGACCAGTCGCTGATCCGCTCGGCGGTGCGCGACCTGCTCGAGAACGCGGACGACATCACGGTCGTGGGGGAGGCGGCCGACGGTGCCGTCGCCATCACGATGTCTGCCGAGCTGCGTCCCGATGTGGTGCTGATGGACATCCGGATGCCTCAGGTCGACGGCATCGCTGCGACCGAGGCGATCTGCTCCGACCCGGCGCTCGCCGAGACGCGCGTGCTGATCCTGACGACCTTCGAAGAGGACGAGTACCTCGTCGCGGCCCTGCGGGCGGGTGCGAGCGGGTTCATCGGCAAGGGGGCGGAGCCGGACGAGATCGTCCGCGCGGTGCGTGCGATCCATGCCGGCGATGCACTGCTCTCACCCGCGGCTACGCGCAGCCTGATCACGCGCTATGTGCTGCCGACTCGCGCACCGGCCGTCGGGGTGGTGCCGCCCGAGTTCGAACACCTGACCGAGCGTGAGCGCGAGGTGCTGCTTCTCGTGGCGCGTGGCCGATCCAACCAGGACATCGCGGACGAGTTGTTCATCTCACCCCACACGGCGAAGACCCACGTCAACCGCATCATGACGAAGCTGTACGCCCACGATCGGGCCCAGCTCGTGATCATCGCGTACGAGAGCGGACTCCTGGCTCCTGGGGCCTGAGGCAGTCGCCCTCAGCGAAACACCCGTCGTGCGTCGAAACACCCCGTGGCATCGGCTGTCTCGACGCACGAGAGGTGTCTCGCTGTGCGGGCGCGGGATAGGGGCGGTAAGGGCCCGTCCCCTCTGCGGACGCCGATAATGGAGACATGACGCCCCAGGCGCCGAGCGGCAACGATGCCGAACTCGACGAGCGCGATGCCGACCTCACGCGAGGTGACGCCGAGCTGCGGCAGTTGCGGCTGCGGGCGTACGGTCCCGATGCCGACATCGAGTCGGACCCGGCAGCGCTGGCGCGCCTGCGTGAACTCGAGGGGGTGCGTCGCGCAGTCCCGGCGGCTTCCTCGCCAGGAACCACGCTCGCCGAGATGGCTGGATCGTCTGGGCCGCCGGTTCCGCCGCGCCCGCCGCTTCCGGTGTCGTCGCTCGTCGCCGGGGAGCCCGGTTCGCTCGCGGCAACCGATCCGAATTCGGATGTCGCGGCCGCTGCGTCGGCCGCTGCACCGGCTTCTGCACAAGCCGCTGAACCGCCCGCGACCGATACCCCCACCACGACCAGTGGCCGCTCGTGGGCACGGCGACTCGGCCGCTGGTCGCGCAGTCCACGCGCCATCGCGGTGGCGGCGGTCGCGCTCGTCGTGGTGCTCGCGCTCGCGATCGTGCCGGGACTGTTCACCGATCGACCCGATGCCTCGCTCCGCGTCGATCCCGGATACGCCGATGAGCAGCTCAGCACCGAGTACCGGCTCTTTCTGCGTCAGATCGGTGCCGACATGGACGACTTCATGCGGTTCGAGGACTTCGCGGGCCTGCAGGTGTGGGGCACGCCCACGGACGCGCCGGTGCGGTGCGTTCTGGTGTCGGACGGCCCGCAAGACGTTCGCGCGCTCAGCTGCATCCCGCGCGGGCTCGATCCGGTCGCCGACATGATGGTCTACCCCGGATCGCCCGTCCCCGGCGACCTCGAAGAGCGCTACCCCGATGCCGGTGCCGGCACAGCGGTGCGCTTCACCCTGAGCGGGGACAGCGTCGAGGTCCGTGTGGTTCTGGCCGACTCCGAGCTCGAACTCTCCTAGCGCCCGCCACAGGATCGCTCGCCTGGCACCTCTGTTGCGAAGCCCTATTGTTTTATGTTGTTTTGAGTTGTACTGTGTGGGAAACATCGCCGAACCAATGGGGGTCGACTCGCATGTATGCAACGGAGCGCCAGATCGCGATCGAGCGCCAGCTCTCGTCTGAGGGCCGAGTTTCCGTCGTCGACCTCGCCCGCACCTTCGACGTCACCACCGAGACCGTTCGTCGTGACCTCGATGCGCTGGAGCGTGCCGGAGCCCTTCGCCGTGTGCACGGGGGAGCGGTGGCGCTGGATCGCACGAGCACGGCCGAGATCGCCGTCGCCGAACGCGGCCTGCAGCGTGGTGCCGAGAAGGCCGATATCGCCACCCGTGCCCTCGCCGCAATTCCCACCGGTTTTCGTGGCTCGGTCTTCGTCGACGCGGGCACGACCACGGCTGCCTTCGCCCGTGCCCTCGGCGATCACCTGCGTGCGGTCGGCGCGACGGCCGAGGTCGTCACGCACTCCGTCCCCATCGCGGCCGAACTCGGTGCGCGCGGAGATCTCGCACTCTCCGTCATCGGCGGGCGCGTCCGTGGGCTGACCGCCGCCGCGGTCGGATCGTCGACCGTCCGCGCGATCGAGTCTCTGCGCCCCGACGTCGCGATCATCGGCACCAACGGTCTCGCGACGCCGTTCGGCCTCAGCACCCCCGACCCCGAAGAAGCGGCGGTCAAGCAGGCCATCGTCGAATCGGCGCGCAGGGTGATCGTCCTCGCTGACTCGAGCAAAGCAGGTCAGGAGTACCTCGTGAGGTTTGGCCGACTCGAAGACATCGACGTGGTCGTGACGGATGCGCCGCTGCCCGAAGACCTCGCCGATGCCCTCGCGGTTGCGGGCGCGGAGGTGTGGCTGTCGTGATCGTCACCCTGACCGCCCATCCGGCTCTCGACCGCTCGATCGCCCTCGACGCCGCGCTCCGACCGGGCGACGTGCAGTCCGGCACGCCGGGACGAGAGGATGCCGGGGGCAAGGGCATCAACGTCGCCCGGGCCATCAAGGCCGCGGGTCATGAGGCGCTGGCGGTTCTGCCGCTCGCGTCCGAGGATCCGTACGCGGCGATCCTCGCGGCGACCGGTACCTGCGCCTATGTCGTGCCGATCGAGGGCCACGCTCGCGTCAACCTCACCCTGACCGATCCGACGGGTGAGACGACGAAGATCAACCTGCCGGGTGCCGTGCTCTCGCCCGATGAGGCCGCGCAGATGATCCAGACCGTTGCCGCGGCCTGCGACGGAGCCGAGTGGCTCGTGCTCGCGGGCTCGCTCCCGCCGGGTGTGGCGGATGACTTCTACGTCGACGTGATCGATGCGGTGCGCGAGCGATGGGGAGCGCATTCCCCGCGCATCGCCGTCGACACGTCCGGCCCGGCCCTCGCGGCCGTCGTCGAGCGCGGCCGCCCCGACCTGATCAAGCCGAACGAGGACGAACTCGCCGAGCTCGCCGCCGTGGCGCTCGAGACGACGGGCGACGCATCGGACCTGGTCCACCGGGTCGTGGAGCTTGCGCGATCGTTTGTGCCGGAGCGGGTCGGTGCAGCCCTCGTGACCCTCGGTGGTGATGGTGGCGTGCTGATCGACGCCGACGGCGCGTGGGTCGGAACCCCGCCGCCCATCACGCTCGTCAGCACGGTCGGTGCGGGAGACAGCTCGCTCGCCGGATTCGTGCTGGGTGACGTCGACGGACTCGACGCGGCCGGGCGATTGCGCCGGGCGATCCAGTACGGAGCGGCCGCGGCATCCCTTCCCGGCTCGCAAGCACCCACCCCCGCAGATCTGCCCACGGGACACGTCGACATCGCTCGAATCAATGTCGTCGCGTGGTGTCCCGATCCCCCCGACCAGCACTCTTCGTACTACCGGCCATAGGAGGTCACGCAATGTCAGAAGCAGGAATGTCCGCAGCGGGCACGCCACACGAAGGCCCGCCCACCATCACGCCCGAGCTCGTCAGCCTGGACGTCGACCTCGGGCTCGACAAGGCCGCGGTCATTCGCGCGCTCGCCGAGCGTGTCGCCGCGCAGGGTCGCGCGAGCGACGCCGGTGCGCTGTTCGACGCCGCCTGGGCCCGCGAGCAGACGGATGAGACGGGTCTGCCGGGCGGAATCGCGATCCCGCACGCCAAGACCGCCGCGGTCACCGTTCCCTCGCTCGCCTTCGCGCGCCTGGCCCCGGGTGTCGACTTCGGCGCCGAGGACGGCCCCGCCGACCTGGTGTTCCTGATCGCCGCGCCCGCGGATGCCGCCGAGGCGCACCTGGCCGTGCTGTCGAAGCTGGCGCGCAACCTCATGCAGGACGACTTCACCTCGGCGCTGCGTGCCGCAAAGACCGATGCCGAGGTCGTCTCGATCGTGCGCGTCGCTATCGGGGAAGAGGATGCCCCGGCCCCGGCTGCCGCGCCTGCCTCGACCGACGCGGCCCCGATCGCCGAGCCCGCGGTCATCGCTCCGGTCACGCCCGAGCACGGTTCCCGCCCGCGCATCGTCGCGGTCACGGCCTGCGCGACCGGCATCGCCCACACCTACATGGCCGCCGACGCCCTGACGGCCGCGGGCCAGAAGGCCGACGTCGAGGTGATCGTCGAGCCGCAGGGTTCGAGCGGTTACAAGGCGATCGACCCAGCGATCATCGCCGGGGCCGACGCCGTGATCTTCGCGGTCGACGTCGACGTGCGTGAGCCGCAGCGGTTCGCCGGCAAGCCGGTCATCCGCACGACGGTCAAGCGCGGCATCGACAACGCCGACGCTCTCGTCGCCGAGGCTGTGGCCGCGGCATCCGATCCCACTGCCGACCGAGTCCCGGCCTCGAACGCCGACGGCTCGACCGCGACGGCGAGCACCAACACCGCCAACGAGTCGGTCGGGGCACGCATCAAGCGCTGGCTGCTCACCGGTGTGAGCTACATGATCCCGTTCGTCGCGGGTGGCGGTCTGCTGATCGCCCTCGGCTTCTTGCTGGCCGGGTACGAGGTGACCGACTTCGCGGCGACCGTCATCATCGACAACTCGATCGTCGACCTTCCCGAGGGTGGGCTCGGTCAGTACCTCGGCTCGGTCGCCTTCATGATCGGTGCGACCTCGATGGGCTTCCTGGTGCCTGTGCTCGCGGGCTTCATCGCCTTCGCGATCGCCGACCGGCCGGGTATCGCACCCGGTTTCGTCGCCGGTGCGGTTGCCGTGCTGATGGGCGCCGGCTTCATCGGTGGAATGGTCGGCGGCGTGCTCGCCGGCTTCATCGCCTGGTGGATCGGACGCATCCCCGCCCCGCGCTGGCTGCGTGGCCTGATGCCCGTCGTGATCATCCCGCTGGTCGGGTCGATCTTCGCCTCGGGTCTGATGGTGCTGCTGCTCGGTCGTCCGATCGCGCAGCTCGTCATCTGGCTGTCGGACTGGCTGAACAGCCTCACCGGTGCCTCGGCGATCGGCCTCGGAATCATCCTCGGCCTCATGATGTGCTTCGACCTCGGTGGCCCGGTCAACAAGGTCGCGTACACGTTCGCGACGGCCGGTCTTGCCGCGGCATCGACGAGCGACATCTACTCGGCCCCGTACCTCATCATGGGTGCCGTCATGTGCGCCGGAATGGTGCCCCCGCTCGCGATGGCGCTCGCCTCGACCGTGCTCGCACGCCGCAGGTTCTCGCAGGTCGAGCGTGAGAACGGCAAGGCGGCCTGGCTGCTCGGCGCCGCGTTCATCAGCGAGGGTGCGATCCCGTTCGCCGCGGTCGACCCGCTGCGCGTCATCCCGGCCTCGATGCTCGGCGGCGCGGTCACGGGTGCACTCAGCATGGCGTTCGGCGTCTCGTCGCTCGCCCCGCACGGTGGCATCTTCGTCTTCTTCGCCATCAACCCGATCTGGGGCTTCCTGATCGCCCTGATCGCGGGCACCGTCGTCGCGGCGTTCGCGGTCGTCGGTCTGAAGACGTGGGTCCGCATGCGCGAGCCGGTGGCCGAGGTCGCCCCGGCCGGAGCGGTTCCCGTCGCCGCCTAGCGTTCCCTGCCGGTATCCCCTCCGCGATGTCCCGCCTTTTCACCCCATGCGTTGTTTTGGGGTGAAAAGGTGGGACATCTCGCGTTGGAGGCGGGGCAGAGCGTAGGTGGGGCCGGCGGTCGGCGTCAGGCGTTCTGCGAATAGGTGCGCCGGTTGCTGTCGCCGCGGTGCACGACCAGGCTGATGGGTCGTGCGAGCAGCAGCAGCAACAGCGGGTAGAGGCTCGTCACCGGGAAGACGACCGCGATGATCAGGGCGAGCACGGTGAGGGGAACCGCCAACCAGTCGGTCCACGAGGTGGGCGGGGCTGGGACATCCGGGCCCCGAAGTCCGCGGCGCACGATGATCTCTTTCTGCAGCCGGATCGCCACGACCGTGGCGAGGATCGTCGCGATGTAGACGCCGGACCCGAGGGCGGTGGTGCCGGATGTCTCGACCACGAGCACGGTCGGAAGTGGCAGGAACGCGATGGCGGCGACCCAGAGCAGGTTCGCGTTGATGAGCGCGGGGGTCGAGGCGATGACGTCGATGTAGACGCGGTGGTGCATCTTCCAGAACGAGGCGATCAGCACGAAGCTGAGGGCCGCGGCGAAGAGGCTGAGCGCGTTGTCGGCGAAGAAGGTGCCCGCACCCTCGGATCGGTCTTGCTGGGCCGCGTCGACCAGGGGCAGCACGATCAGGGTGATCGCGATGGCGACGACCGCGTCGGTGAAAGTCACGAGACGTTCGACGCCGCGGGAGCGCAGGCGTGCCTGGTGCGATTCGGACTGTGGCTCCATGCCCACATTCTGGCGGCTCTCGCGCCCTGTGCTCGTGCGCCCCGCGCGGGTCAGTCCGGGAACGAGACGTCGACTGTGTAGCCGGCCAGGTCTTGGTCTACCGGGAGCTCGAAGGTGGTCGGGCCGAGGTCGGCCGTGCAGGGCCCCTCGCTGTTGCTCACGACCGAGAGGGTCACGGTGTCGTCGCCGATGTCTTCGATCGATGGCATACCCGGGCAGCTGCCCGAGCCGAGGGTCGTGACGACCAGCGTTCCGTCCGAGTACCAGGCGCGCACGGCGGGGCGGAGGGGGTCGGTGGTTTCGTCGATGCCGGTGACGACGAGTGCCTGGCCGGTGAGGGTGGGTTCGCCTCGCACGCCGCCGTGGTCGGGTCCGGGGTCGGCGCACGAGCTCAGCGCGAGGGCTGCGATCGCGATGCCGACCGCGGCGACTCCGGCCTGTCGGGTGCGTGCGAGGCGAGACATCCGGATGTCTTAGATGTCGATCGATTCGCCGGGTTCGACGGCGAGGAATTCGCCGCCGTTCTGGCTCGCGGCCCACTGCAGTCGGGCGTGGTGCATGTCGCGGCCGACGACCGAGAGGGTCATGTCGTGGGTTCCGAAGACGCGGCGGGCGCCGACGGCGACGACGAAGTCGATGGCGTCGGAGATCTTGAGCCAGGGGGCGCCGAGGGGTGCGGCGAGCACCTTGACGTCGACGCCTTCGGGGACGGCGTAGGAGTCGCCCGGGTAGTAGAAGACGTCGTTGACGAGCACGCCGACGTTCTGGATCTGGGGGATGGAGCTGTGGATGATCTCGTGTGCGCCGCCGAAGAAGCGGAGGGTGAAGGGTTCGATGTCGACGGTGTCGCCGGGGCCGACGACGGTGATGTCGTAGTCGGGTGCGGCGCTTGCGACGCCTTCGGGTCCGTAGATGGGGACGCCGGGGGAGGCCTTGCGGATGCGGTCGAGTTGTTCGGGCGTCCAGTGGTCGGGGTGTTCGTGGGTGAGCACGACGGCGACGACGCCGGTGAGGTCGGGGAAGGGGGTGCTGAGCGACCCCGGGTCGATGACGAGCGAGCGCCCGGATTCTTCGAGGAGGAGGGCGGCGTGTTCGTTCTTGGTGAGGCGCATCCCTGAAGTCAACCGCTTTGTCGAGCCCCTGAGCAAGCGTCGCGCCGTGGCGCGCGTGTGATTTGTCGCCCCCGTCGTGGCGTGGCATACTTGTACGGTTGTCTTGTGAGGCCCCATCGTATAGCGGCCTAGTACGCCGCCCTCTCACGGCGGTAACGCGGGTTCGAATCCCGCTGGGGTCACAAACGACAAAATGCCCATCTTCGGATGGGCATTTTTCGTTTCTGAACGCGGCAGGACGTGCCCCTTCACGCGCGGGTGGGCCCACGCCGCGAGGGGCCCCGGGCGTCGCGCAGCGGCGTTCGGGGTAGCGGTGGGGGCGAATCCCGCCCGGCCTTCCGAGTCCCAGCGGGGCGCTCAATGAGCGCTCCGCGTCACCCCCGCAGCTCGGAGCCCGGCGGCGGGGGCGCCCCTAATAGACTCGCGATCACGGCCACCGAGGGGTAATCAAGACTTGAGCAACAACCACGCCACGTTCATCTGGTCGATCGCGGGACTGCTGCACGAATAGGTGACAGGTTGTAGTCACGCCGCCAGTGCGGCGGTCGTGTTCATGATGGTCTCGAACTCGATGGGCGTCAAACGGCCCAGGCGGAGTTGGCGCCTCCGGCGGTGGTAGGTCCGCTCGATCCAGGTGACGATCGCGATCCGCAACTGCTCCCGGGTGGTCCACGAGCGGCGGTCGAGGACGTTCTTCTGCAGCAGGGCGAAAAACGATTCCATGGCCGCGTTGTCTCCGCTGGAGCCGACTCTGCCCATCGATCCGACCATGCGGCGGCAGGCCAGGGCGCGCAGGAACTTCCTGCTCCGAAATTGAGATCCTCGGTCCGAGTGGACGATGCAGCCGGCGACATCACCGCGCATCTGGGCGGCGTTCTCGAGCGCCTGGACGGCCAAGCGGGACTTCATTCTCGAGTCGATCGAGTACCCGACGATCCGGCCCGAATACACGTCCTTGATCGCGCAGCAGTAGAGCTTGCCTTCACTCGTTTTGTGCTCCGTGATGTCCACGAGCCAGAGCTCGTTCGGCGCGTCGGCGGCGAACACGTGACGCGTTCTGCCGTCCTCGTCGATGACGGCGCAGAGGTCGTCGTGGACGGGTGGGCCGGGGCGCCGGCCCTTGCCGCGCTTCTTCCCGAACGCGCTCCACCACCCATTCGTGGACGCGATCCGCCACGCCGTCCGATCCGACATGGGTTCGCCCGCATCACGGGCCTCGTCGGCGAGGAGCCGGTGCCCGAACTCGGGGTCGTCGCGGTGCGCGTCGAAGAGCGCGTTCGCGCGATACGCCTCCACCACCTCGCTGGAGGTGATGGGATGCGCCAGCCACCGGTAA
>NZ_HG779812.1:2959-3326 GCF_000582705.2 Microbacterium sp. C448 | reverse complement strand
CTTGAGCACCCGACACGTCACCGTCACAGGAATCCCTGCGGCGGCGAGCTCCGTCACGAGCGGGTAGAACCTTTTCCCGGGAGGTTCGCCTGCGACAGATACGCCGCCGCTCGACGCAACACCTCGTTCTCCTGCTCCAGCAGCCGGATCCGTTTCCGCGCCTCCCGCAGCTCAGCCCCTTCGACACGGGATTGGCCGGGCTTGGCACCCTCGTCGACGTCGGCGCGACGCAACCACTTCTGCAACGTCATCGGGTGAACGCCGAAGTCTTTCGCGATCTGCTCGATCGTCACTCCGGGCTCACGGTTCCGCGCGACGCGCACGACGTCATCACGGAACTCGGTCGGGTAGGGCTTGGGCACAATGC
>NZ_HG779812.1:0-2949 GCF_000582705.2 Microbacterium sp. C448 | reverse complement strand
TCCCGGGCAAGCCAGATCAGATGTCACCTATTCGTGCAGCAGTCCCGCCTCGTCACGGCAGCGTGGGCCGACGGGAAGCTGACGGAGCGAGAGTGGAGCGACATCCAAGCGATTGGAAGCGTGCTCGAGGTTGATGACGCGACGATTCTGAATGCCGCAACTCCACCTGTCCTGACTACGCCGACATTGAGTACCGGTTTCCGACTCGTCCCGGGCGACACGATCGTGATCACGGGCGATACCCGGCGGGACCGCCCCGAGTCGTTCCGGATTCTCGAGCAGATGGGATTCGTTCCCAAGAATTCGATGGTGAAGTCGGCGAAGGTGCTTGTCGCTGCTGATCCCGACTCGATGTCCGGGAAGGCAAAGCAAGCTCGGCAGTACGGCATCCCGATCATCACCGAGGACGGACTCGAGCGTTTGCTCGGGATGGATTAGCATCCGCGCGTTAGCAAGTCAGCACGGTCAGAGAGTGACGGCGCGCGTTGCCGCGACTGACGTGAGGTCGCTTCGAGAAGCTCTCCGACCGGACGGAGACGGGCGAGAACTCGCTGTGTCTCCGGTGTGCGCTTCGATTATGTGCAAAAATATGTACAAATTGGAGGCCGACATGTCGAATGTGGTGCCGGTGGGTGAAGCGCGCAGTGGCCTCTCGCGGGCGCTGCGAGCGTTTCGTGCCGACCCTGTGGCCGACGTGGTTGTGATCGGTTCGCATCGCAAGCCCGAGGCCGTGCTGATGCCGTTCGCCTCGTACGAGCGGCTGACAGCCGAGGCATCCGGCGTATCCCTCGCTCGGCTGCGCGCGCTTGCTCCGATCATTGACAAGCTCGCGACCGCGTCAAACCTCGCCGACGTGCGAGTTTATGGGTCGGTCGCTCGGGGCGAGCAGACGGCGGCGAGCGATGTCGATCTGCTCGTGACTCCGCTGGAGAGCTCCACGCTCTTCGACATCGCGCAGTTCGAGATAGACCTCGAACTCCTGCTGGGTACCAAAGTCTCGGTGACGCCGATCGCGGCTCTCGATTCCGACCGTGACTCCGAGATCCTGCGCGAGAGCGTAGCTCTGTGAAGGACGAGGACCGGGTAGAACGCTGGATCGCCGACCTGATCTCCACCCTCGACCAGGCCGCCGAGCTGGTGGCCCGAGGTGAAGAGGCGTACCGGCTGGACCCGGCCCTGCCCCTCGCGTTCGAGGCATTGTCGAACCGCGTCGGCGAGCTCGCGAAGCGCCTCGTCACTGCGGCGCCCGAGCGCTTCGCGAGCCCGTTGTTCCGGCAGGCGGCGCGCAACCGCGACTTCGTCGCACATCACTACGACCGCATCGACCACGCCATCCTGTGGCGCACGGTGCGCGACAGCTTTCCGGTGCTGCGTTCCGAGCTCGTGAACTGACCGCCCGATACTCTGCTGGCGAACGAGGGGGAGAAGACGATGAGGTTATGGCTGGCGATTGGCGTGATCCTGTTCGGCCTGATGACGGTCGGTGCGGGCGCAGTCGCCATGTACCGGCACGCGATCATTGCGGACGAAACCGGTATCAGCGGCTGGAACCCCGCCCTGTGGCTGGTGCTGTTCGCGGGCGCGGCCGTCTTCTTGCTCGGAACGGTGCAGATCGCTGATGCTGTGGGCTCTCGTCCGGCGCGGCCCGAGTAGATGCCTGGCTGGTCGCTTTGACAGGCTCAGCGACCGGCTGAGTGACCGGTTCGGTCGGCGTTTCGACTCGCTGCGCTCGCTCAACGACCGGGGAAAGCGCTCGCTCAACGACGGCAAACATTCGCTCAACGACCGGGCAAGCACTCGCTCAACGGGCGGGGTACGTCAGCCGGCGCACTCCTGGGACTCGTCCGTGATGATCCACTCGGTGCCCGTGCGCTGCATCACCACTGTGCCGCAATCACCGGAGGCGAGGTAGGTGACGAAGAGCGTGGCATTCGTCGCGGTCTCTTGCTGGACGGCTACATCGATGGCGCCGTCGTCGCCCACCGCGGCGTAAAGCTCGGCTGCGGCCGCGATCATCTGCTCGCACGTCTCGACCGAGACGGCGCCGCTCGCGTTGACCTCGGCGATCATGCGGGACTGAAGGTCGGGTGCGAGTGCGGCGCACGCCGTGTCGACGTCCGGGATGCGGGACGCCTCTACCCAGGCGCGGAACACGTCGGCGGCGCCGGTCTGGGGCTCCGCGCTCTGCTGCGGGTCGGGGGAGACGATGACCTCGGACGCGGGCTGGCTGGGGGCGTCGGTGACTGGGGTTCTCGCGACAGGGCCGGCCGCGCAGGCGCTCATCATCAGAGCCGCCACGGCGATCGCTGTCGTTGGCATGACGCGTCTGTGCCAGATATTCACGTGCCCATTCTGGTCGACGGGTTGGCCTATCGACATGTTCGGCATCCGTAGCGTCGGGCGGGACGCTTCGACAAGCTCAGCGGCCGTCGGGGCGCGACAGCGATCGGAGTAGGTCTTCGTGCACGGGAAACGGCACCTCGTAGTAGATCTGCGGCGCGGACATGTCGCCCCAGTCATCCTTTTTCACACGGACGCTGGCGGATGAGACCTCGGCGATCCGGACTCGCAGCCAGTCGCCGCTCTCGAGCCGGAGCTCGTACGGGTCGGCGAGGTAGCCGATGCCGAGCGCATCGAGCGTCTCTTCGGCGTGCAACCAGTCGACGACGCCGGTGCGCGGGCGGCCCAGCAGGTCGATCGCGACGAAGCCGTCGTCGACGGGCTTCATCCATCCCACGCGTTCGCGGTCGTCGGAACGTCGGTGTTCGATCCAGTCCGGGTCCATCGTTCGAGGGTACGAGGCAGGGGCGCGAACCGGGCGTGGTCGGGCGGGATGCTTCGACCGCGAGGGTCCCGTTCGTTGAGCGAGGAGCGTAGCGACGAGTCGAACGTGGGTTCTTCCGTGCGTGGGTGCGTGCGTGCGTGCGTGCGTTTCGGCTCGCTGCGCTC
>NZ_HG779811.1:0-2155 GCF_000582705.2 Microbacterium sp. C448 | reverse complement strand
TAACGGAAGGATCTGACCCACGCACCTAGGTTGTTTTGGGCCATGCAACGGGGCCGGGTGGATCTGGTCTTATTGCAAGCGCCCCACCTGGACAGCCGCGGCGGTCGCGCTGCTGGCCCTGGCCGCGCTCTGGTTCATCAATCGCAACCTGTGGGCCTTGGCGGTGTTGCCGCTGCTCCTGGTCGCCTCTCGCATTGATCTGTCCATGCCGCGCCTGCGCTGGGCTTTCTATGCCTATTACCCGCTGCACCTGGCTGCGCTCTGGTTGATCCGCATTCCCATGAGCAAGGCCGGATACCTATTCTTTTGATTGGAGTCTGTCCGATGCGTAAAGCGTTCTTCCTGGCCATTTCCTTGGCGTCCATGATCTTCGCGCAAGGCGCGCTGGCCGCCGACTACGGCACCGCCCATAGCACGCCTGTTTCCTCGATGGTGATGGTTTCCTTCCCGGACAGCAGCACCACGTTCCAGCCGCCGGCGGACGTGGCCGCCGTCCTTGCTGACGCCCGCGCCGCCTCGATGATCTATGTCAACGGCCGCACCAGTACGAACCGGCCCAGCGCCCGCGATGAAATCCTGGCATTGAAGCGTGCCTTGTCGGCGCGCAAGTACCTGGTGGATCGTGGCGTGTCGCCGCTCAAGATCATGGTGAATTTCGCGTCGGCCGCCGACTACGTGACCGAGAACATCACGCCCGAAGGGCGCTACCAGAACCAACGTGTTGAAATCGAATTGATCTACGTGCCCATGTTCTAGGCACGGGCCGTCCACTTTTTTCACTGATAAGGAGTTTGCTGCATGAAATCTATAAACCGCCTAGCTCTTGCTTTGCCGATCCTGGCCCTTGCCGGTTGCGCCGCGCTGGATCAGGTCGCCAAGGACATTCAAAAGGCCACGGCCCCGGTCATGGTGACGGATACGCTGCCGCAGATTTGCCAAGCGGCGAAGAACAACCAGGTGCAAGCCAATAGCACGTATGTCGGTAAGGGCCTGGCCATGACTGGCGAAGTCCGGTCAGTCAATGAAGGCTTCCAGCCTCACTATCGCGTGCTGTTGAAAGCTGGCCAAGTGTCGATTCACGCCGGCACCGACAACAAGGCCAACGTCACCGCGTTGACAGTCGGCAAGACGGCCCGCGCCTCCGGTGTCATTACGGACGTGTCCTATGACTTCAACGGCTGCGCAATCTCTTTGAAAGACGCGACGTTCTAGCCCAGCAAGGAAACGGCCGCCGATCATGGACATTAAGCGAAAGAATCATCCGCTTAACATTTCTGCGATATTGGACGTACTAGCCCCGCTGGCATGGGTAGCATTGGTATCACTTGTTGCTCTAGCTGGCAGGGCAGTCGGCAATGACTGGATGTTGTTCGGCGGCCTGTGGTTTGCCTTAGCTGTTGCGGCTGGCTTATGGGCTTCCAGACAACCCTGGATTGTGAGAACGGGAAATCCGATAGAACGCCGTATCGGAATCGGTCTTTCCGTCGCCCTGATTCCTGTTTTGACCTATGCCATAGCTCTGCTGTCTGGCATTGCGCTAGAACGAGTTTCAAGCGAGCGATACGCTGCCGCCCGCAGCGCCTTTGTGGCCGACGCGGACGGCTTCCCCTTCCTTAAAAAGTTTGCGCTTGAACATTACGGTGTGCATGTCGTGCTTTCATCCGCTGTGTCTGGTTGGAACACGAACACCGTTGCACTACCACACTCGATCCCGGCGCTTATGTACGTAGGGCCTGGCTACTGTGATCTGGTCTTGAATCCGGCGAATGTCCTAAAAGGCTTCACCGGCTCCGACCCCACCCCTTGGATTAAAGGGGTTATGGTGCATGAACTTGCGCACTGTCTGGACGTTTCCCGCGATATGCCCAGCTTTACAGGCCGCGATATCGGCACCCGCTCTATCGCTCCTGGTGCGGCTGTTAGCGCGGTGACTCTGGAACAGCACCTAGAGGCCGCGTCACGGCTTCCATCGCAAGTATGGCGTGAAGCCTTGGCAGATAGCTTTACTGTCGGCTTTTGGCGAATGACCGAACCCAGCGCCGACCAACTTATTACCGATCTCCTTGAAAAGCGTTCCAGCGGTGATGCCGCGCACTACACAAGCTGCTGGATCGAACAGGCAATGCAAACCCCCCTGCCCCGCTCGATGCCGGCA
>NZ_HG779810.1:0-1330 GCF_000582705.2 Microbacterium sp. C448 | reverse complement strand
CTGTGAGAGTGTCGAGTACCTCCTGGCGGCCTGACTCTTGCTGACGACTGACCTCGAAGTCTGGGTGTCCTTGCTGTTGATCTGTCGTCCGTCAGGAGGCGCATCACCCTCGTGGTGCTGGCCGGGCGGGCGTGACCTCATAGGAGCCTGATCGCAACAGTCCCATCACAGTCCCGTCCACCCGACCGGCCAGTGTCACTCACCCTGTCCTGATCTGGTTGGAGCGAGCACTATGAGCATGCAGCAAGTCCCCTCTCACCGTCGAGTCGTTGTCGGCGTCGACACTCACAAACACGTCCACGTCGCCGTCGCGATCGATGAGCTCGGCGCGGTCCTGGATCGCCGATCTTTCGCGGCGGATTCCGGTGGCTACGGCCAGCTGATCGACTGGGGCGAATCGTTCGGCGGGAAACTCACCTTCGGGATCGAAGGCACCGGTTCCTATGGTGCAGGCCTGGCCGGCGCAGTGCGCCGTCGTGGAATCGGGACGCTGGAGGTGATGAGAACGGACCGTCGCGACAGGCGACTACGAGGCAAGTCCGACACCATCGATGCCGAGAACGCAGCCAGGGCAGTCCTCGCGGGCCTGGCGACGGCCATCCCGAAGTCAGCCGATGGAACAGTGGAGATGATCCGTCAGATCAAGGTCGCCAAGGACGTCGCCGTCAAGGCGAGAACATCCGCGATGATCAGCCTCAAGCAGGTCATCGTGAACGCCCCCGACGATCTGCGTCAGGAGCTGCAACCGCTATCGAAGATGGCGCTCATCCATCGCTGCGCGGCGCTTCGTCCGGGCCAGGTGACCACAATCATCGCGTCGACCAAGCACACGTTACGATCGATCGCCCGTCGCTGGGAAGTACTGGATGCCGAGATCTCCGGGCATGAGAAGCTCCTGGCAGAGCTGACCGCGCAGATCGCTCCCGACCTCGCGAAAGCCTTTGCGGTCGGTCCTGACACCGCGGCCGAGATGCTGATCGTTGCCGGCGACAATCCGGAACGGATCCGTTCGGAGGCCGCGTTCGCCCGGCTCTGCGGTGTCGCCCCGATCCCTGCATCGTCAGGGATGACCACCCGACACCGGCTCAATCGGGGCGGTCACCGGCAAGCAAACGCCGCACTCTACCGTGTCGTCATCGTTCGCATGCAGCACCACGAACCCACTAAGGCCTACGTCGCCCGCCGGATCACCGAAGGAAAGACGAAGTCCGAGATCATCCGGTGTCTGAAACGTCTTCTCGCCCGCGAACTCTGGGCCGCGATGCGCCCCATCCGCGAAGCCCGACCACCCCTCCAAATCGCGGCTTGACAGATATAGGAGCATCAACGC
>NZ_HG779809.1:0-259 GCF_000582705.2 Microbacterium sp. C448 | reverse complement strand
GCCCCGGCCGGATCACACCTGGGTGATGGACTTCACCTATTGCCGCACCTGGGCGGGCTGGGTCTACGTCGCCTTCATCGTCGATGTCTACTCGCAACGCATCGTGGCCTGGCACGCACAGACCACCAAGCACGTCGAGCTGGTGATGATCCCGCTGCGCATGGCCCTCTGGGAACGAGCGCGTGATGGGCACCCGGTCCAGCCCGAGCAGCTGCGGGCACATTCGGACGCCGGGTCTCAATACGTCTCGCTGGCCTAC
>NZ_HG779808.1:0-16103 GCF_000582705.2 Microbacterium sp. C448 | reverse complement strand
CGCACTCATCTCCACCATCGGCGCGCTCCACGACGGGCACATCGACCTCATCCACCTGGCCCGGGAACGCGCCGACGTCGTGGTGGTATCGGTCTTCGTCAACCCGCTGCGCTTCGCCACGACGAGCGCTTTCGAGGCCTATCCGCGGACGCCCGACGCGGATGCTGCGCTGCTCGAGTCTCTCGGAGTCGACATCGTCTTCGCGCCGAGCGCCGAGGAACTTCTGCCGCACGGGTCGCAGACGACGAAGATCACCGCGGGCGACCTCGGTTTGCGCTTCGAGGGACGTGCCCGGCCGGGCTACTTCGATGGGCTGCTGACGGTCGAGGCGAAGCTCATGAACCTCGTCCGGCCCGACTTCGCCGTCTACGGTCGCCGCGACGCGCAGCGCATCTTCCTTGTCCGCCGCATGGTGCGTGACCTGTACCTCGATGTCGACGTGCTGGAGGCAGACACCGTCCGCGACGACAACGGCCTGCCGATCTCGACCCGTATCGGCATGCTCGAAGAGCGCGATCTCGCGGCGGCAGGCAAGCTCGTGGCCGCCCTCGATGCGGCGGCATCCAACGCCGACCGCGGCATCGACGCGTGCATCGCCGCTGCGCAGTCGTCGCTCATGGGGGAGCAGCGGATCCGGCTCGAGTATCTCAGCGTCGTTGATCCCGAGACCTTTTTGCCCGCCGACGAGGGGCACCAGGGCACGGCTCTCGTGCTGATCGCGGCGACGGTCGCGGGGCACCGGTTCATCGACAATGCCGAGGTCTACATCCGCTGACCCTGAGGCCGATGAGGGTTCCTCCCGCGCGCGGGGGCGCGCGGAGGTGCGCGGATAGACTTGTGTCGACTTTCGAGGAGCCCCCGCAGATGACCGATTCTTCCGTTCCGCCTGCCGTGGCAGCATCCGACGCCTCTGTTCCCGACGGCTTGGCCGACCAGGAAGACGTCTTCGAGCAGAAGGCGGTGCGGCTCGCCAAGCGCGAGCGTCTGCAGGACGAGCGGACGGATGCCGCGGGTGGCGCCTACCCCGTGAGCGTTCCCGTGACCGACACGATCGCGGCGCTCCGCGAGACGTACGGCGAGCTCGAGGCCGACACGGCCACGGGCGTGCGCGCCGCGGTCGCCGGCCGCATCGTCTTCAGTCGCAACACCGGCAAGCTCTGCTTCGCGACGCTCCAGGCCGGCGACGGCAGCCGGATCCAGGCGATGGTGTCGCTCGCGGGGGTCGGTGAGGAGTCCCTGCAGCGCTGGAAGGAGCTCGTCGACCTGGGCGATCACGTCTTCGTCGCCGGTGAGGTCATCTCCAGTCGCCGCGGCGAGCTCTCGATCATGGTCGACGAGTGGCAGATCGCGGCCAAGGCGATCCTGCCGCTGCCGAACATGTACTCCGAGCTCAACGAGGAGAGCCGCGTGCGCGCGCGGTACCTCGACCTGATCGTGCGCGACCAGGCGCGCCAGACGGTGCGGGCCCGCGCGGCGGTCAACGCGAGCCTGCGCGCGACGTTCGCGGCACACGACTTCCTCGAGGTTGAGACGCCGATGCTGCAGGTGCAGCACGGCGGTGCGGCGGCCCGTCCGTTCGTGACGCACTCCAATGCGTTCGACACCGAGTTGTTCCTGCGGATCGCGCCCGAGCTGTTCCTGAAGCGTGCGGTCGTCGGGGGTCTGGATCGGGTCTTCGAGATCAACCGCAACTTCCGCAACGAGGGCGCCGACTCGACCCACAGTCCCGAGTTCGCGATGCTCGAGGCGTACCAGTCGTACTCCGACTACAACGGCATCGCCGACCTGACGCAGGAACTCATCCAGAACGCCGCGCGCGCCGTTTCGGGCTCGACGGTCGTGACCTGGGCCGATGGCACCGAGTACGACCTGGGCGGCGATTGGGACCGCATCTCCATGTACGAGTCGTTGTCGGCGGCGAGCGGGCACGATGTCACTCCTCAGACATCCGTTGACGAACTGCTCGCTCTCGCCGCGGCATCCGGTGTCGACGCGCCCGCGCACGTCACGCACGGCAAGCTGGTCGAGGAGCTGTGGGAGCACTTCGTGAAGGGTGGCCTCGAGCGCCCGACCTTCGTTCTGGACTTCCCGGTCGACACGAGCCCACTCGTGCGGGCCCACCGCTCGATCGAGGGCGTCGTGGAAAAGTGGGATCTCTACATTCGCGGATTCGAATTGGCCACGGGCTACTCCGAACTCGTCGACCCCGTGATCCAGCGTGAGCGCTTCGTCGAGCAAGCCGTTCTGGCCTCGCGGGGGGATGTCGAGGCCATGCGCATCGACGAGGACTTCCTCCGTGCCCTCGAGCACGGCATGCCGCCCTCGGGGGGAATGGGCATGGGGATCGACCGTCTGCTGATGGCGATCACGGGGCTCGGCATCCGCGAGACGATCCTGTTTCCGCTCGTCAAGTAGCGTCATTTCGTATCGACCCTGCGGGTCTCGCTCAATGACCGGCGGGCTGCACGCACTCACTCGCGGGCGAACGCCCACTGCGCTCACTCGCGGGCGAACGCCCACTCTGGCAAGTGCGATGCCGCGCACATGGTCATCACGATTTGCGACAGACCGTGCCCGGGGTCGATCTCGAGCGCTCTCTCGGCGTACCAGCCCGCGTGCGTCGAACCGCCCAGCGCCCAGCTGAGCCACGCTGCCGCAGCCAGGGGTCCCGGCCGAGCATCGCGCGGAGCGGCGGCCGCGATGCGCCGCACGAGGTTGCGCGCGCGGTGCAAGCGACCCGGATCGGGGCGTGGCCCCTCCCCGCAGAACCGAGCGCCGAGCTCGACCGGATATTCGTGGCCCGCCTCCCAGCGCAGTTGAGCGTCGAGGGCGAGCTCGCCGGAGCGGATGTCACCGGCCCACTGCTGTAGGGCCACATCGCGCAAGGCCGGGCGGCACAGACACCACAGCAAAGCGGCACCCGAAAACGCGTCGAGGGCCTCGGTATCCCAGTGGAGCGCGTCCTCCAGCAGCTCCGGAAGATCGTCCAGAGCACCGACCGCCGCGAGCGCTCGGGGGTCCAATCGCGCCAACGAGGGGACATCGGCGTCCTCGGCGTCCGCGGGTGCGGCCAGGAGCACCTCGGCCGCAGCGTCGATCGCGAGGAGAGCCCGCCCGAGTCGTTCCTTCTCGGCCAGGTCGACCTCGGGGAGGTAGGCGCCGGCGCCCTGATCTCCCGTCGGCACCTGCATCGGCAGCTCTGCCTCGCGCTGAAGCACCTCGGAGAGGGGTCGCGCCTCGGCATCCTCGTACGATCCCCACGCGTCGCCGGCGACGCAGAGCGCCTCCACCACCCGCAGACCGCAGACATGCGCCCGCTTCTCGAGCGCCGCGACGAGCTTCTGCCACGCGATCGGGCCCGATGGGTCGTCACGGAAACCCCCGTCCGTGTAGATGACGATCGCAATGCCGTCGATGCGGTCGACCTTGCAGGCGAGCCCGATCGTGGTCGAGGCCATCGCTTCGACCGCATCGGGGTCCGGCAGGTCGTAGCGCATGACGCCCGCGGTGCGTTTGCCGCGGAACAGCACGAGAGCGAGGCTCTGGCGGGGGCGATACCCGGCCAGGGCGGGAACGAGGGCGAGAAAGTCTGCGGCGTCGGAGGCCTTGATGATTGTGGGCATGCGGCCAGCGTGGCGTGCGGGCTCCTGCCGCGAGCGGCCGAAAGGCGGAATCGGGGGACGACCGGCTCCGCGACGTGCTGTTGAGGAGACATCCGAACGTCCGTCGCTTCTCCGCAGACGTATCCTGGAGGGGTGGAAGGCTACTGGGCGGCACTGATCTGGTCGATACTGCCGACCCTCGTGGTCTCGGCGGTTTTCTTCTTCGTGCTGCGCGGCATCATTCGCATGGACCGCACCGAGCGCCGCGTCTACGCCCAGATCGAGGCTGAAGAGCGCGCAAAGCGGGGCATGGCTCCCGCGCCGGAAGACCCGCGTCCCGCGGCACCCTGACCCGCCCCGCTACGCTGAGCACGAGCCGGCGGAGGGAAACGGGTGCTCGTCCTCAATTTCGATGTCACGTGGTGGCTGGTCGCCGTCCTCATTTTCGACCTCACCATCCGCATCTGGGCGATCATCGTCATTCCGCGGAACCGCCGCCCCACAGCGGCGACGGCCTGGTTGCTGGCCATCTACTTCATCCCGTTCATCGGGCTGCTGCTCTTCTTCCTGATCGGTAACCCTCGTCTGCCGCGTGTTCGCCGCCGCAAGCAGCGCCAGATCAACGAGTACATCCACGACGCGACCGAGAACCTCGAGTTCGGGTCGTTGCGCCCGGATGCTCCGGCGTGGTTCACATCGCTGGTCACCATGAATCGCAACCTGGGTGCGATGCCCCTGGCCGGCGACAACACCGTGACGCTGATCGCCGAGTATCAGCAGAGTCTTGACGCGATGGCCGACGCGGTTCGCGCAGCCGAGCACTACGCGCACGTCGAGTTCTACATCCTGCAGGCGGATGCCGCGACCGACAACCTGTTCCGGGCCATGGAAGAGGCGTGCGCCCGCGGGATCACGGTGCGCGTGCTGCTGGACCACTGGGCCAATCGCGGCAAACCCAACTACAAGGCGACGCTGAAGCGGCTCGACGCGATGGGTGCTCAGTGGCACTTGATGCTTCCCGTGCAGCCGTTCAAGGGCAAGTACCAGCGTCCCGACCTGCGCAACCACCGCAAGCTCCTGGTCGTCGACGGCAACGTCGCGTTCATGGGCTCGCAGAACGTCACCGACTCGACCTATAACCTGCCCAAGAACATTCGCCGAGGCCTGCACTGGGTCGACCTGATGGTGCGGTTGCAGGGGCCGGTCGTCGCGAGCGTCAACGCCGTGTTCCTCTCGGACTGGTACAGCGAGACCGACGAAGAACTCTCCGCCGAGTTCGACCTCGAGAACCTCGATACGGGACCGGGCGATCTCGATGCTCAGGTCGTGCCATCCGGTCCGGGATTCGACTCCGAGAACAACCTGCGCCTCTTCCTCGGGCTGCTCTACGCGGCCGAGCGCAAGGTCATCATCGTGAGCCCCTACTTCGTGCCGGACGAGTCGTTGCTGCTGGCGGTGACGACCGCGTGTCACCGCGGCGTGCACGTCGAACTCTTCGTCAGCGAAGAGGGCGATCAGGCCATCGTCTACCACGCGCAGCGCAGCTACTACGAGGCACTGTTGCGCGCGGGCGTGAAGATCTGGATGTACCGGAAGCCCTTCATCCTGCATTCCAAGAGCCTGACGATCGACGATGAGACCGCTGTGATCGGCTCGAGCAACATGGACATGCGCTCGTTCGGTTTGAACATGGAGATCTCGCTGCTGGTTCGTGGCAGCGAGTTCGCGGATCAGATGCGTGCCGTCGAGGACCGGTACCGGTCGCTCAGCCGCGAGCTGACTCTCGAAGAGTGGAAGCAACAGCCCCTCCGCTCGACGGTGCTCGACAACCTGGCGCGACTGACCTCGGCCCTGCAGTAGGAACGGGGCCCGTTTTCGGGTCGTTCGAGCGTTACCGACTTGAGTGGCGATCGTTATCGCGCTGTCACCGTCTTCGCGTGATGCGTCCGGTGTGATCGGTCAGGATGGATGAGCGGACGACAGCACGCCCGCAGGGTACGGGACGAGGCATCCCGCCCGGAGAGGTTTCATCGTGGCTGTTCGGAAAGCACTCACCGCGCTCAGCGCCGGAGCGGTCGCGCTCCTCGTGCTTGCGGGCTGCACGGCCACGCCCGCGTCGCCGGGAAGCAGCAGCTCCGTACCCGCCGACGGTGCTGTCTCTGACGTCGAGGTCGATGCGACCTGGCTCGACGACGGCCGGATGATCGGCATCATCACCTACGGGTCGTCGACCTGCATCCCGGTCGTCGAAGATGCGGCGCTGCAGGACAACGGCACCTTCGCCGTCATCCTCGCCGACGCCGATACCGACGACGTGTGCACGGCGGACATGGTTCCGCGGGTGACCCTCGTCGAGGCGCTCCCAGACATGGACCCCGCGGTGGACCTCGAGATCACGATCGCGGGCGACGGATTCACGGGCGACACCGACCTCGACGGCGTGCAGGGACTCGACCCCACCAATACGGCCTCGGAGTACGCACCGAGCGCCGGATGGATCGACGAGGACGACTCCTTCGTGCTCGTGACCTGGGGCAGCTCGACGTGCGTTCCGGTCGTCGCTTCGACAGAGGTCGTGGCACCGTCCGAGGTGACGGTCACGTTCGTCGACCCTCCGGCCGACCAGGTCTGCACCATGGACATGGTGCCTCGCGCGCTGATCACGTCGGTATCCGGTCTCGACGAAGACGAGGGCGTCACGGCCGTGCTCGTCGGGGACGACTTCGACGGGCTGCGCGTTCCGATCTACGGCTCCAACTAGACCGCGCGCGGGGGAGCGGCAACGGCGCCGTCCCCGCGCGTCTTTCGCCGGGCGGCCTTGGCGTGCCCGGCCTATCTGCGCGGTCGCCCACCCGAGCCATCCGTCGCCGAAACACCTCTCGTGCGACGAAACACCCACTGGCGCGGGGTGTTTCGTCGCGGCAGAGGCGTTTGGGACGTCGGCCGTTCACGCGCCGACCCGTCAAGCGCGTAAAGCGTCACGCCCACGGCGAACACCGGCTCACGGCATCCGTCCGCTGGTTACCCTCGATGTAACACGCGAGCCGTAGGGACGCGTGCGGCCGATGCCGAGGAGCCTGCAATGTTCGAGAGATTTACCGACCGTGCCCGACGTGTGGTTGTGCTCGCCCAAGAAGAGGCGAAGATGCTCAACCACAACTACATCGGTACCGAGCACATCCTGCTCGGCCTGATCCACGAGGGCGAGGGAGTCGCCGCCAAGGCGCTCGAGTCCCTCGGCATCTCGCTCGATGCCGTCCGTGAGCAGGTTCAGGACATCATCGGCCAGGGCCAGCAGCAGCCGACGGGTCACATCCCGTTCACGCCGCGCGCCAAGAAGGTGCTCGAGCTTTCGCTTCGCGAAGCCCTGCAGCTCGGCCACAACTACATCGGCACCGAGCACATCCTGCTCGGGCTCATTCGCGAGGGCGAGGGCGTTGCCGCCCAGGTGCTGGTCAAGCTCGGCGCCGACCTGAACAAGGTGCGCCAGCAGGTCATCCAGCTGCTCTCGGGTTACCAGGGCAAGGAGCCTGCCGCCGTCAGCGGTGCCGCGAACGAGACCCAGGCCGCGCAGGGCGGATCCGCCGTGCTCGACCAGTTCGGCCGCAACCTCACGCAGGCCGCCCGCGACAACAAGCTCGACCCCGTGATCGGGCGCGAGAAAGAGATCGAGCGGGTCATGCAGATCCTCTCGCGCCGCTCGAAGAACAACCCCGTGCTGATCGGCGAGCCCGGCGTCGGCAAGACCGCCGTCGTCGAGGGACTTGCTCAGGCCATCGTCAAGGGCGACGTGCCCGAGACGCTCAAGGACAAGCAGGTCTACTCGCTCGACCTCGGCTCGCTCATCGCCGGATCCCGCTACCGCGGTGACTTCGAAGAGCGCCTCAAGAAGGTCACGAAAGAGATCCGCACGCGCGGTGACATCATCGTCTTCATCGACGAGATCCACACCCTCGTGGGTGCGGGGGCCGCCGAGGGCGCGATCGACGCCGCATCCATCCTCAAGCCGCTCCTCGCCCGCGGAGAGCTGCAGACGATCGGTGCGACCACGCTCGACGAGTACCGCAAGCACTTCGAGAAGGATGCTGCGCTCGAGCGCCGCTTCCAGCCGATCCAGGTCGCCGAGCCGTCGCTGCCCCACACGATCAACATCCTCAAGGGGCTGCGCGATCGCTACGAGACGCACCACAAGGTGCAGATCACGGACGGCGCGATCGTCGCCGCGGCGAACCTCGCCGATCGCTACGTCGCCGACCGCTTCCTGCCTGACAAGGCGATCGACCTGATCGACGAGGCCGGCGCACGCCTGCGTCTGTCGATCCTGTCGTCGCCCCCCGAGCTGCGGGAGTTCGACGACAAGATCGCGGCCGTCCGTGCGCAGAAGGAGGAGGCCTCCGAGGAGCAGGACTTCGAGAAGGCAGCCGGCCTGCGCGACGAAGAGAAGTCCCTCCTCGCCGAGCGTCTGCGCCTCGAGAAGCAGTGGCGCTCGGGCGACGTTGCGTCCCACGCGGTCGTCGACGAGGGCCTGATCGCCGAGGTCTTGGCTCAGGCGACCGGAATCCCGGTCTTCAAGCTGACCGAGGAAGAGACCAGCCGTCTTGTCTTCATGGAGAAGGCGCTGCACCAGCGCGTCATCGGCCAGGAAGAGGCGATCGCGGCACTGTCGAAGACGATCCGTCGTCAGCGTGCGGGCCTCAAGGACCCGAAGCGCCCCTCGGGCTCGTTCATCTTCGCCGGCCCCACGGGTGTCGGAAAGACCGAGCTCGCCAAGGCGCTCGCCGAGTTCTTGTTCGACGACGAGGGCGCGCTGATCTCGCTCGACATGTCGGAGTTCGGTGAGAAGCACACCGTCTCGCGTCTGTTCGGTGCCCCTCCGGGCTTCGTCGGATTCGAAGAGGGCGGCCAGCTCACCGAGAAGGTGCGTCGCAAGCCGTTCTCGGTCGTGCTCTTCGACGAGATCGAGAAGGCCCACCCCGACATCTTCAACTCGCTGCTGCAGATCCTCGAAGAGGGTCGCCTGACCGACGGTCAGGGTCGCGTCGTCGACTTCAAGAACACGGTGATCATCATGACCACCAACCTCGGATCGTCGGCCATCGCCGGTGGACCCGTCGGGTTCCAGGTCGAGGGTGACGCGCAGACGAGCTACGACCGGATGAAGGGCAAGGTCGACGAAGAGCTGAAGCGCCACTTCAAGCCCGAGTTCCTGAACCGTCTCGACGACGTCATCGTGTTCCCGCAGCTGTCCAAGCCGGAGCTCGTGCAGATCGTGGATCTGTTCACCAAGCGCCTGGCCGATCGCCTGCTGGATCGCGACATGACGATCAAGCTGTCGCAGCCGGCGAAGGAGCGCCTGATCGAGATCGGGTTCGACCCGACCCTCGGTGCTCGCCCGCTGCGTCGAGCGATGCAGCACGAGATCGAGGACCGTCTCAGCGAGCGCATCCTGCACGGCGAGCTGAACCCCGGCGACCACATCACTGTTGACGTCGAGAGCGGCGAGTTCGTGTTCGAGACCAAGCCGCGCGGCGACAAGGTCGCGGTCGGCGTGACCTCGGCGGGCGAGATCTCGTCCACGCCGGACCTCGCGATCACGAGCGACTGAATCGGCCCGGGTTTCGACCCGGACACACGAAGAGCGGATGCCTGAGGCATCCGCTCTTCGTCGTTTGCGGACACTCTGGTGTTCGCAATTCAGTCCCTGCGAGTGACGGACGGCCCGCGGCTGCCGTCGTTCCAGGGACCGGCTGGAGTGGCGCCGGTGCGCAGACTGAATTGTGAACGCGAGGCGCGGCAGACCGGCGCAACAGGTGCGGGGATAGGCTGAGTGGATGGCTGAGTTCAGGGTGCGGGCGGCGCGGACGACCGACGTCGTCGGCATCCGCGACATGCTCGAGCCCTTCGTGCAGCGCCGCATCCTGCTCGGCAAAGACCTGGTCGTGCTCTACGAATCGGTTCAGCAGTTCGTCGTGGCCGAGGTCGACGGGCAGCTGGTCGGTTGCGGAGCCCTGCACGTCATGTGGGAGGACCTCGGCGAGGTGCGCACCCTCATCGTGACGGACGACTGGCTGCACCGCGGTGTCGGCCGCGCGATCGTCGAGGCGCTCGAGAACAACGCCCGGCAGCTCGGATTGACGCGTCTGTTCTGTCTGACGTTCGAGGTCGACTTCTTCTCGGCCCGCGGCTTCACGACCATCGGCGAGCAGGTCGTGCCGCCGGACGTCTATTCGCAGTTGCTCCGCAGCCCCGACGAAGGTGTGGCCGAATTCCTCGACCTCGCACACGTCAAGCCGAACACCCTCGGCAACACCCGGATGCTCAAAACGCTCTCGTTCTGATCAGAACATGTGCATGCCCTGATCAATGCTGAGGTGCTCGGACGTGATCAGGCGAGCGTCATCGGACACCAGGAACGCCACCGCGTTGGCGATGTCTTCCGGCTCGGCGGCGTACACCGGGAGGAAGGGCGTACCCATGCCGTTCAGCGTCGGGGACGTCTCGGCAGCCGTGGTCAGGGCATCGATCATGGTGCCCGACCCCATGGGGGTGTTGACGCCGCCTGGGTGGATGCTGTTGACACGGATGTTGTGGCGCCCGAGTTCTGCGGCAAAGGCGCGGGCCATCCCGGTGACGGCGTGCTTGCTGGCGGTGTAGTGCACCATGAACGGTTGCATCTTCTTGCCGGCGTACGAGCTGGTGAGGACGATCGCGCCACCTCGACCGCCCGCGATGATGTGCGGGGCACCCGCGACGACGCTGTTGAAGACGCCGTCGACGTTGGTCTCCATCGTGAAGCGGAACGTCTCGGGGGTGATCGCATCCCAGGCTTCGGGGATGCAGATGCCGGCGTTGGCGACGACGATGTCGAGGCCGCCCAGCGCGGCGACTCCTTCGTCGACGGCCGCTCGTAGAGCCGCGCCGTCGCGCACGTCGGCAATCGTGGCGACGATGCGACGGTCTTCTGCCTCGACCAGTCGCACGGTTTCGGCGAGGTCTTCGGGGGTGGGGGAGTCGTACGGCACGTGGTCAATGTGACCGGCGAGGTCGACGGCGATGATATCCGCCCCCTCGCGCGCCAGCTTGACGGCGTGCGCCCTGCCTTGACCTCTCGCCGCGCCGGTGATGAATGCCACTTTGCCCTGCAGTCGACCAGTCATGGTTGTGACCTCTCTGTCAGATTTCGAAGCTCGTCATTGAGCCGTCCCTCGGATTATGGCACCGGGTGCACTAAGAAGCTACGAGCCGAAGATCCGCCCGATTGCGGGCGCAACATCTCGGTGTCCGTGCACGACGCGGCACGTGCCGCGCCCCCGCGCGGCGAGTTCTCGACCGAGTTCGACGTCCTTCTCGCCGGTCGCGTCGAGGAGTACGTCGAGCCGCGGAAGTCGTGCCGCGAGCGGACGCGGATCGGGGCCGGCGTTGTGAACGCAGTCCGAGAGCAGGAGCACGCGCGCATCGCGGGCCGGGACCCGCGCAAGCTGCCGGGACGCAACCTCCAGGGGGAACGCGATGTTCGTCAGCCCCCGCGCGGGGATCCGCAGGATGGTGTCGACGATCTCGGCGGAATTGACGGGTGACCCAAGGGGGAGGAGTACCGCCGCATCCGACCAGAACGCCACGAGACCCAGGTCGTCGTGGGACAGCTCCGCGGACAGTGCGCCGACCGTGGCGGCTGCCGTCTTGATCCGCTCGCCCCGCATCGACCCCGAGACATCGACCAGCAGCACAACCGAACGCCGCGCGCGCACCCGTTCTCGGACGACGATGTCCTCGTCGTCGGGGACAGGACGCTCGGCGAGCACCTCGATGGTCCGGTCGAGGTCGATGTCGTCCGAGGCGCCGCGGTAGGGCACGCTCACAAGGTTGCCGACGCCGCGTCGCGCGGTGGCATCACGACGCGGGCGTGGCACGGCAAGTCGCGCCGCGATCTCGCGGGCACGCGCGCGCACCGATGGATCCACCTCGACCGTTTCGTCGGGGACCGGGACCAGCGCCCCGGTCTCGTCCGTCTCGCCTCGGGCCGTTCCCCCGGGCGGCGCCGCAGCTCCCCGGCGCGGCGGTCCACTTCCACGCAGAACCATCCCCCCGGCGCCCGATGATGCCTCGAAGAGTGTGGGAGGCGCGTCGAGCTGCTTTGGCTTGCGGCGGAACGGTACCCCTCGCGTCGGTGTCGAGCGCCGGGCGCCTCGCACGGGCGTATCGGCGGCAACGTCTCTTCAACCCGGATCGGCGCGGTGGGGTTCGAGGATGAACCGGTCCTCCCAGATCTCGCGGAGCACGCGCTCGGGCGTCGTGTCGAGCGCTTCGTCGAGGTGGATGCGCCCGGAGAGGGCCACGATCATCGCGTCGTAGACGAGTTCGGGGTAGTCGGGTGAGTCGGGATCGTTGAGGTCGCGGAGCGCCGCCAAGCGCAACGCCACGAGGACGGTGTCGATCGCGCCGCGCACGCTCGACCCCTGACGGATGTCGGGATGGTTGCGTGTCGCCCGCGTCACGGCGACGGCGTCGCGCACGAGGCGTGCGCCGAGAGGGGCGGTGCCCCCGGCATCTGCGCCGGTGCGCAGGATCACGATGCGCTCTTCGGCATCCGAATCCTGATAGTCGACGGCCAGGCGATTCAGACGATCGTGCACGCTGGTCGACAGCCGCGTCGTACCGACGTTGTCGTACGGGTTCATCGACGCAATCACGCGGAACGTCGGTTCGGCGCGGATGCGCCCGACCCGCGGGATCGCGAGCGAGCGATCGGCCATCGCCGTCAGGAGCGTGTTGAGCGTGTCTTCCGGTGCGCGATTGAACTCTTCGATGTAGAGGAAACCACCCCGCTGCATCGCCTCGACGAGCGGACCGGGCACGAAGTTATCCGCCGAATAATCCTCGCGCAGCACGCGCGCGGGGTTGTGATGCCCGACGAGCTTCGCGGGCGTCAGGTCGGCGTTGCCCTCGACGAAGAGCAGAGGGATGCCCCATTCTTCGGTGATCGCGCCGAGGATCGTCGTCTTGCTCGTGCCCGGAGGGCCCTCGAGCACGATGTCCCGTCCCGCGGCGACGGCCGCGAGCGTGAGCTCCAACTCACGCTCGCGGCCGACGAGGTGGCGGGCGATGCGCTCGCGGCTGCGCTGGAGCCCGGCGGCGTCCGTCGGTGCCGTCGCGACCTCGTCCACTGTCATTTCACGAGGCCTGTCATTTCACGAGGCCTGTCATTTCACGGGGCCCGTCATTTCTGCGTGGATCCCGCGTCGACCGGCAGCATGACTCCCGTCACGTAGCGCGACTCGTCCGATGCCAGCCACAGCACAGCGTTGGAGATGTCTACCGGCTCAACCCACGGAATCGGCAGCGCGTTGAGCGACTGGAACCGAGCGCCCAGCGTCTCGCGCGTGCGCTCTTCGACCGGGAGATCCGGGGCGAAGAGCGCGTACAGCGAGTCGTTCTGGATCATGTCGGTGTCGACGCTCGTGGGGTGGACCGAGTTGACCCGGATGAAGTCCGGAGCCAGCTCGAGCGCGAGGGTGCGCATGATCCCCACCACGCCGTGCTTGGCGGCGACGTAGTGCACGAAGTTCGGGAATCCCTTGATCCCCGCCGTCGAGCTCGTCAGGATCATCGACCCCCCGCCAGCCGCCCTCAGGTGCGGGATCGCCGCCTTGGCGGTGTGCCAGACACCGGTGAGGTTGACGCCGATCATGTCGTTCCACGCCGTGTCCGTCAGTTCTTCCGCGGTCGCGTTGGAGAAGATCCCGGCGTTCGCGCTGACGATGTCGACCCGCCCGAGCTGAGCGACCCCCTCGTCAACCGCGGCGCTCAGCGCGTCGTAGTCGCGTACGTCGGCCTCGCTGGCGACGATCCGTCGGTCGAGCGCCTCGACCTGGCGCACGGTTTCGGCGAGATCCTCGGCCGTCGCCATTCCATACGGCACCGTTTCGATCTGCTTCGAGATGTCGATCGCGATGATGTCGGCGCCCTCCTGCGCCATCCGCAGAGCGTGGGCGCGTCCCTGGCCACGGGCGGCTCCGGTGATGAAGGCGACTTTGCCATCCAGTCTTCCCATGATGTTCTCTTCCTCTCGCTACTTCGCGTTGGCGCCGGCGTCTACCGGCAGGGCGACGCCCGTGACGTAGCGGGCCTCGTCGGAGGCGAGCCACAACACGGCGTTGGAGATGTCGACCGCTTCGACCCAAGGGATCGGCAGGGCATTGATCATGGTTGCTGCCGCCTTGAAGTCCTCCACCCCGGGGTTCTCGATGTCCGGCCGGAACAGCCGGAAGGTCGCCTCGTTGTTGACCATCGGTGTGTCCACGACCGTGGGGTGCACGCTGTTGACGCGGATCATGTCCGGCGCCAGCTCCAGGGCGAGCGTGCGCATGAGTCCCACGACCCCGTGTTTGGCCGAGACGTAGTGGGCGATGTTCGGGAACGCGAAGAGCCCCGCGTCCGAACTCGTGAGAATCATGGACCCGCCGCCGGCAGCCTTCAGATGCGGGATCGCGGCCTTGCACGTACGCCATACCCCGTTCAGGTTGACGTCGATCATGTCGAGCCAGATCTCTTCCGACAGATCCTGCGCCGGGGCCATCGAGGTGGAGATCCCGGCGTTGGCACAGACGATGTTGAGTCGGCCCAGTTCGGCGACGCCCGCCTCGAGAGCGGCGTTCAATCCCGACTGATCGCGTACGTCGGCCTTGCGGGCCACGATCCTGCGGTCGAGAGCCTCGACTTGCGCGACGGTTTCTGCGAGGTCTTCCTCGGTCGCGGGCCCGTAGGGCGCCCCGGGGATCTCCTCGAGGACGTCGACAGCGATGATGTCGGCTCCCTCTTGTGCCAGCCTCACGGCGTGCGAGCGACCTTGCCCGCGCGCCGCTCCTGTGATGAAGGCGACTTTGCCTTCGACCCTTCCCATAACCTGCTCCTCTCTCTTCTCGCGCTACGGCGAGCCTCTTTTCGGTTGTGAGGTCACGAGACCGGCGCGGCACATCGTCGGGCCGCGGAGGAAGTCGGAGTTGGGGTCTCAGGCGGTGCGGGCGCCTCCGGTTGGGGCGTGACACGGCCGGGCAGCGCATCGGGCTGCAGGCGAAACGAGGGAGCGCAGGGGGTTCGCCGAAGGCTCAGGCTGTGACGGCGTCGTCTGCGAATCCATCGGATGCTCCTTGTGGGCGGACATCTGCGTCGCGCCCTGCGGGTGTAACCGATGCTAATGACACTCGGTGCCGAATGGAAGGGCATAGGCGCAACCCCGAACCCGACCCGCAACCCGAGCCGGTGGGCGCACCGGGTGTCACGTCGGAGGGCGTGCCGCGCCGGGGACGGACCGACCCGCGCTTAGCCTGAAGGCATGAGCAGCGAAGGCACGCGACGGCGTCGTCCGTCGCCCGCGGTGTATCGGCGGCGACGGGCCGTCGTCTTGATCGGGTTGCTCGTGATCGTCGCCCTCGTCGTGTGGTTGCTCGTCGCGCAACCGTGGCGCGGATCCGCCGAATCGACGACCCCGGCGGCAAGCCAGAGTTCGCCGTCGCCCTCGCCGAGCGACACCACACCGACGCTGCCTGATCCTGCTGCGACGGGTGGCTCCAATCCCGCGGATGCCCTTCCGGAAGAAGTGGCGACGGATGCTGCAGCCGAACTGACCCCCGAGGCTTGCGCTGCAGACAGCGTGCTGGTCGAGGCGCTGACGGACAAAGAGTCGTACGCGGCGGGGGAGGTCCCCCAGCTGAGCATCCGTCTCACGAACACCAGCGCCACCCCGTGCACGATCAACGTCGGCACGACGCAGCAGAGCTTCACGATCACGAGCGGCAACGACGCGTGGTGGCGTTCGACCGACTGCCAGGCTGCACCGAGCGACATGGTCGTCACGCTGACGGCCGGGCAGGTCGTCGAGAGTTCGGCGCCGATCGCGTGGGACCGCACTCGCTCATCCGTCGACACCTGCGAGGGCGATCGACAGCGTGCGCCGGGTGGGGGAGCGTCGTATCACCTGGATGTGTCGATCGGCGGGATCCCGTCGCAGACGTCGCGACAGATCCTGCTCTACTGACGCCCCGGCTACCCTGGAGGGGTGGCACGACAGAGCGGTAGACCCGGCAAGAGCGGCAAACCCGGCAAATCCGAGGGGCGCGTGAAGAAGGCGGGCGCCGCGACTTTCCGATCTGAGGCGCTGGCTCAGGCGCTCGCGAAGCAGGACATGGCGGCGGTCGCCCTGGCGCTGCGGAACGGCAACACGGTCGTGCCCTTGATGGCGCCGACAGACCGCGACAATCCGCTCGATGTCGGCGAGGTCTGGACCTACCGCGACCCGAACACGGGCGAAATCGCGCTTCTGCTGTTCAGCGACGCGGCACACAAGCCCGAGAACCTGCCGCCCGCGATCGGCCTGCAGTCACCCGGCTGGTTGCTCGCATTTCTGCGAACGCATCGCGATGCAATCACGACGGTGTTTCTCGACATCGCGGGTCCGCACCCGATGCAGGCTTCGCCTGCGGACCTGATCGACGCCCTCGCCGC
>NZ_HG779807.1:0-4504 GCF_000582705.2 Microbacterium sp. C448 | reverse complement strand
GGCTGTGCCGAGCGCGCGGCCCGCGCCCGCCACGGGCGGCGCGATCGGCGTGGCCGCGAACAGTGTCGAGGGCCGCCGGCAGGTGCTTGGACCCGGCATCGACGAAGTGCACAAAACCGAGACGGGATGCCTCGCTGCGACGCTGTGCCAGCTGCGCGACCGCTCGGATCTCACCCGAGAGGCTCAGCTCGCCGACCGCCGCGACCTGGTGTGGGATGGCGAACTCGCCGAGAGCGCTGGCGATGGCCAAGGCGATGGCCAAATCGGCGGCCGGTTCGGTGAGGCGAACTCCGCCCACCGTCGAGACGTAGACGTCGAGGGCGCTCAGCTTCAGCCCGGCGCGGCGTTCGAGAACCGCCAGGATCATGGCGACTCGCGACGAATCGACGCCGTTCACGACGCGACGAGGGTTCGGGGTCGAGCTCGGATTGACCAGGGCCTGGATCTCGACGGGCAGGGCGCGACGGCCTTCGAGCGCGACCGTGACGCACGAGCCGCTGACAGGGGTGCCGTGCCCCAGAAACAGCCCGCTCGGATCGGGAACCTCGGCAATGCCGTCGCCGGTCATCTCGAAGCATCCGACCTCGTCCGTCGGCCCGAAACGGTTCTTCAGTGCCCGTACGAAGCGCAGCGCGGTCTGACGGTCGCCTTCGAAATGACAGACGACATCGACGAGGTGCTCGAGCAACCGCGGCCCGGCGATCGAGCCGTCTTTCGTCACGTGACCGACGATCAGCACCGGCAGATCGCGTTCTTTCGCGATGCGAACGAGCGTCGCCGCGACCTCGCGCACCTGACTGGGATGCCCCGCCAGTCCCTCGCTGAGCGAGGACGAGACGGTCTGCACCGAGTCGACAATCAGAAGTGTGGGCACGACCTGGTCGATCTGGCCGACGAGTGTTGCCAGGTCGGTTTCGCTCGCGATGAACAGCTCGTCGTGGAGCGCGCCGGTGCGCTCGGCACGGAGCCGTACCTGCGCGGTCGACTCCTCGGCGCTCACGTACAGCACGCGCCGACCGGAGCGTGCGGCGCGCGCCGCAACCTCGAGTAGCAGCGTCGACTTACCGACACCGGGCTCACCCGAGATCAGGATCGTCGCGCCCGCAACGAGTCCGCCGCCGAGGACGCGATCGAATTCACCCACACCTGTGGGGCGTCGCGGAGCCTCGATCGTCGCAACGTCGGTTATCGGTCGCGCAACGCGATCGGCCGTCGGCGCGTGAGGTGTGAATCCGCGCAGGATGCCGGTCTGTTCCGCGACCTCGGTGACCGTGCCCCACTGCTGGCACTCGCCGCAGCGACCCACCCATTTGACGCTCGTCCACCCGCATTCCGCGCAGCGATAGGCCGTGCTGGGCTTTCGAGTTGCCATGGGCCCAGGTTAGGCGCCCCCACCGACAGAGGGCGTCAGTCGAGCGGCCAGTCCAGCGTTCGGGCCAGGGCATCCTGCCACCGCGCGAGCATGTGTGTGCGCTCGGCCTCGCTCGACGTCGGCTCCCACCGGCGGTCCTCGCTCCACAGGTCCGAGAGCTCGGGCAGCCCCGCCCAATAGCCGACCGCGAGCCCGGCGGCGAAGGCCGCACCGAGCGCGGTCGTCTCGACGTTCACCGGTCGGATGACCGGAATACCCAAGGCATCCGCCTGCATCTGCATGAGCGTGCCGTTGGCGACCATGCCGCCATCGACGCGAAGCTCGGTGATGGCAGAGCCCAGGTCGGCGTTCGCCGCGTCCACGACCTCGCGGCTCTGCAGTGCGACCGACTCCAGCGCCGCCCGGGCGATGTGCCGACGATCGGCGAAACGGGTGAGGCCCAGGATCGCGCCGCGCGCGTCGGGCCGCCAATGCGGGGCGAACAAGCCCGAGAACGCGGGGACGATGATGACGCCGCCCGAATCCTCGACCTCGTTCGCGAGGGTTTCGACCTCGGTGGCCGACCCGATGATGCCCAGGTTGTCGCGCAGCCACTGCACGAGCGATCCGGTGACCGCGATGGATCCCTCGAGTGCGTACGCGGTTGCGCCGTCGCCGAGCCGGTAGGCCACGGTGGTCAGCAACCCGTGCTCCGAGATGATCGGGCGGTCACCCGTGTTGACCACCAAAAAGTTGCCGGTGCCGTAGGTGTTCTTGCTGTCGCCGGGTGCGAACGCCGCCTGACCGAAGGTCGCCGCCTGCTGATCGCCCATGATGCCCGCGATCGGCACCTCGCGCAGCAGGCTCGACGGCTCGGCGTGCCCGTAGACCTCGGAGGACGAACGGATGTCGGGCAACAACGACTCGGGGATGCCGAAGGCTTCGAGGAGCGACGCATCCCAGTCGAGAGTTTCGAGATTCATCAGCAGGGTCCGGCTGGCGTTCGTGACATCCGTCGCGTGCACGCCGCCGTCCAGTCCGCCGGTCAGGTTCCAGAGCAGCCAGGTGTCGGGTGTGCCGAAGGCGAGGTGTCCTTCGTCGGCGAGCCGCCGCGCCTCGGGCAGGTTCTCGAGCGCCCACGCGATCTTCGTGGCCGAGAAGTACGACGCCAGGGGCAGGCCTGTGAGCCCGCGGAACCTGTCGATGCCTCCGTCCGCGGCGAGCCGGTCGACGATGGTCTGACTGCGCGTGTCCTGCCAGACGATCGCGTTGTGGACCGGTTCGCCCGTCCGGCGGTCCCACAGGATGACCGTCTCGCGCTGGTTCGTGATGCCGATCGCCGCGATGTCGTGCCGCGTGACGTCGGCGCGGGCGAGCGCGACCCCGATGACCTCTTGCGTGTTGTGCCAGATCTCGCTCGCATCGTGCTCGACCCATCCCGCGCGCGGGAAGATCTGTCGGTGCTCGAGCTGGCCGGATGAGACCGAGCGTCCCCGGTGGTCGAAGACGATCGCCCGTGTGCTCGTCGTGCCCTGATCGAGGGCGAGGATGTAGGTCATCGACGATCACTCCTTCGTTTGCGCGACTGCATCGTCTTCGCAGCGTCCGGCCCGCTGTGGGCCCCGGTCCAGAGTACGGAATCCCAGTCCACGGGACTCGATCGACAGGGTTCGCGGGGAATCTGGATAGCGTGGGCCCAGTGTCGGTCCCTCCGCTGAATCCCTCGCCCCCCGTCTTCACTCCGGGGCGTCTCGTCGCGCTCACCGTCGCAGTCATGTTCACGGCGGCGCTGCTACGGGCTCCGATCCTCGCGGTTGCCCCGGTCGCGGGAGTGATCGGCACCGACCTGGGGGTATCCGCCGCGGTCGTGGGTCTTTTGACGAGCATCCCCGTGCTCGCTTTCGCGATCTGCTCGCCGATCGCGGTATGGGTGATCCGGCGCGGCGGCATCGATTTCGCCCTCTCGCTGTGTTTGGCGGGGGCGATCCTCGGATGCCTCATTCGTTCCGCGGGTGGGCTCTCGGCGGCCCTCATCGGCACGGCCGTCATCGGGCTGTTCCTCACGATCGGCAACGTCGTCGTGCCGATCATCATCGCCCGTGAGTTTCCGCGCGAGCGAGCGCACTTCATGACCGGGGTCTACACGTCGGCGATCAACGTCGGCACGATGACGGTGACGTTCGCCACGGCGCCGCTCGCCGAGCAGATCGGGTGGCAGGGTGCCATCGTCGTGTGGGCAGGTTTCGGAGTGGTTGCGCTCGCCGTGTGGATCGGCCTGCACGGGGTTCGCGGGGCGCTGCTGCCGCGCGCGAGCGTGACGCCCGTGCCGAGCGGCGAGGCTGCGCCGCACGTGATGCGATCCGCGTCGACGTGGTTTCTCGCCGCGGCATTCGCCGGCCAGGCATTCAGCTTCTACGGGGTGACGGCCTGGCTGCCGTCGCTGCTCGAGGACGAGGGATTCGCCGCGGCCGCCGCGGGTGGCATCGCGGCGATCTTCCAGGTCGCGGGCGTGGCCGGGGCCCTCCTGATCCCGATCCTGACGACGCGCGTCTCGATCCTTGCGGGCGTGATTTTTGTGGCCGTCGGATGGCTTGCGATTCCCGTCGGGTTCGCGGTGGATCCGAGCCTCTGGTGGCTCTGGTGTGCGGTCGGCGGTATCGCTCAGGGCGGCGGATTGACCGTGGTGTTCATCACGATCGGCGCGCTCGGGGGCGGAGAGCGTACGGTTGCCGGCCGATCCGGGATCGTTCAGGGCGTCGGTTATGGGTTGGCGGCGGCCGGTCCGATCGCCCTCGGCGGGATCCACGAGGCTAGCGGCACGTGGTTGCCGGTGCTGATCGTCGTCGGGGGAGCGGTCGTGTTGTTCGGGGTGGCGGGTTCCCTCGCTGCCGCGCCGCTGCGGCGTCGCTGACGGCGGACCCTGCGTCGCGCGAAACCGAGGACTTCGGTGCGAAATGAGGACAATCCGGCCCCAGACATCCTCTTGCGGCGCTGAACTCCTCTGTTCGGGTCAGCCTCGGAGCGAGTCCGCCACCGTCCGCAGGGCATCGGCAGAGTCGCGCAGCAGGTCGAGCTCATGCGGCGAGAAGACGGTCTCGCGGATCGGCACCGCGCCGCGAGCGCTGACGATCGATGGGACCGACAGGGCCACCC
>NZ_HG779806.1:0-10714 GCF_000582705.2 Microbacterium sp. C448 | reverse complement strand
ATCCCTGCCAACTACTTGACGCGGGACATCATGGTGAAACTCCCTTGTTTCTGTTGCGTGCGAGTACGTGCGGTGTTGGTCAGTGCCCGTGCTCCCGGGCCATGAGCCAGGAGGGGCGTCCGGTGATCTTGGCGTCGATCACGAGAGGCCGATCGCGAGCGGAGGCGAGCCAGGTGGCCACGCCGCCCAGGTCGTCGAGAGAGCGCACGGTGATCGCGTCGCAGCCGTAGCCCCGCGCGATCGCCGCGATGTCGGTGTCGGGGAACCGGACGATCTCTTGTTCCGCGGCCGTCGATTCCGGAAAGAGATGGATCTCGGCGCCATACGCACTGTCATTGAATGCGATGACCACCATGCCGAGCCGCAACCGCACGGCGGTCTCCAGCTCCACAGCTCCCATGAGCAGCGACCCGTCACCAGTGCCGAGCACGGCCATCCGGTCGGGACGTGCGACTGCGGCGCCGATCACGCTGGCGAGCCCCAGCCCGATGGACTGGAACGAGAGGGGGAGGACGTACCCCTCGTCGTCCGGAACGCGCAGGTGAGCACCCGGATAGGCGTTGACGTTGCCCCCGTCGACCACGACGACGCGTTCGTCGGGAAGCATCGCGTCCAGCGCGTTGGTGAGGGCGGCGGGATCAACGAAGCCCGGCTCGTCCACCGGTTCCACAGCCTGCTCAGACCAGTACCGCGCCGCGCGGACGCGCTCGGCGACATCGGCGGTGCGGTATCCGACACTCGTCGTCCCCGTTGCCTCAAGCGCCGAGAGGGCGGCACGTGCGACGGCTCCGGTGTCGCCAACGATGCCGAGGTCGACCAGGCGATACTTGCCGATCGCGTCGACGCGGTCATCGACCTGAACGAGCGTCGCCTTCTCAACGAGCGAGCCCCCGCGCGTGGTCCAGTTGTTCAGCGCGACACCGAACCCGACGATGAGGTCCGCATCCCGAACGAGCTCGGCCGCACTGTCTGTTGCGAAGCCTCCGACGACGTCGAGGGCCCACTCATCACCCTCGAACACGCCTCGGGCGCCGCCCGAGGCGATCAGCAGCGCGCCGGTCGCCGCGGCGAGTTCGCGCAGGTCGTGCTTCGCGATACGGGCACCGCGACCACCGATGATCACCGGCCGTTCCGCCCGCGCCAGCATTTCTCCGAGCTCCGCGGCGTCGGCCCCCGAGACCGCGGGCGTCGGTACCCGCAGGTTCGATGCCGGCCGGGCGCCTGGATACGCGATCTCGAGGTCCTGGATATCGATGGGCAACGACAGCACGACGGTGGCGCGTTCGATCTGCGCGACCCGGAACGCGCGGGCCGCATCGGCAAGCGCGGTCTCGGCCGAGTGAATGCGCATCGGTGTGGCGCCGATGCCACGCACGGCGGTGTCTTGATCGATGTAGAAGTTCGACGTGACATCACCCACCGCCGTGTCTGCGGCGAGGACGAGAAGAGGAGTGTGACATTTCGCCGCCTCGGCGATACCCGTCAGCGCGTTCGTGAGCCCGCACCCTTGATGCAGACTCAGCGCACTGACGTCACCGGTGATGCGGGAGTACGCGTCAGCCATGGATGCCGCACCGGCCTCGTGGCGTGCCGCGACAAATGTCGCACCCGATGCCACGAGCGCGTTCGTCACGCGGAAATTTCCGCTTCCCACGACTCCGAATACCTGCTTGACACCCAATTCGGCGAGCATGCGGCCGAGAGCATCGGCGACCCTGATCATCTGCGTCACTGCACTGATTCCGTTTCTTCGGTCATCGGCGACCTTCTTCCACGGTACGTTCGGGCTCGATGTTCGTCCAATGAATAATCGGCATCCCGGTCATTCTTTTCATGAATAATGTTCGTATGCCCGCCACCATCGATCTGAACCTGCTGCGCACCTTCGTTGAGGTTTACCGCTCCGGAAACCTGACGTTGGCAGCCGAGTCGCTGCGGGTGTCGCAGCCCGCGGTCAGCCATGCCTTGAAGCGTCTGCGTACGCACTTCGACGATCCGCTCTTCGTCCGCACAGGCACGGGTGTTCGCCCGACGCGCTCGGCCACGGACCTGTACGCGGAGATCAGCGGCCCTCTCTCACGCATCGTCGCCCGCGCCGAGGACGGCACGCGGTTCGACCCGACCACATCGCACCGCCGCTTCCGCATCGCCCTGACCGACTTGGGCGAGGCGGGGCTCCTCCCCCGCATCCTGCTCGCGACCGCGGCGACGGCGCCCGGCGTCTCGGTCGAAGTCGTCCCGCTCGACATCGATTCGGTGGCACAGGACGTTCTCTCGGGGGACATCGACGCCGCGATCACGAGCTCGCCCGTGGCGGGTCAGGTCCATCAGGAGGTTCTCTTCCAGGACCGCTACGCCTGCCTCGTGCCCGCCGACCTGGACGACGACGAGGGACGCATCCGGGTCGATGACCTGAGCAGGCTTCGGGAAGCGCGCGTCGGCGCCGCGGCCGGGCACCGCGCGATCACCGAGGCCGTCACCACGCTCGGAGCCGGGGTGCTGTCGCGGGTCGCCCACGTCGAGGTGCCTCGATTCACGTCGTTGCCGTGGATCGTGGCGCGCTGCGGCTACGTCGCGATCGTCCCGATCGACGCCTTCGCCGCTCTCGCGCTACCCTCGGGGGCCAAGCTGCTCGAGCTGCCGTTCCCGTCGCCCACGACATCGGTCCATCTCATCTCGCACCACGACGCGGACGCGACGTCCGCGACGACGTGGTTCCTCGACACGGTTCGGTCGACGCTCGCCGCGTAGAGGGGGTGAGGCGAGCGGACTCGTCGCCTAACCGTGGCGCTCGACGAAACCCAGCACCCAGCGATTCTGACGCGCATAGGCATCCTCTCGGGCCTCGTGACGCGACAGGAAGACATCGTGAATCGCCCCGTCGATCCGCTCGATCGTGACGGATGATCCGAGCCGGAGGGCCGCGCGCGCGATCTCATCGACGTTCAGCACGCTGTCGACGCCGGTGAGCTCGTTCGACCAGCGCGTCGGGAGGGCCGACCTCGCCGACAGCAGAACACAGACGGGCACATCTATCGACAGCCCGGCTGCGACTCTCGCATGCCCCATGAGCACCGCGTTGAACCACCCGGCGTACACCGCCATGGTCTGATCCGGACGCCAGCGCGGATCGATCACGACCGGATCGTCGGGGTCCGCGACCTCGCGCTGTGCGCGTGCGTAGAACCCGAGGTCGACCTGCGGAGCGACATCCAGGGGGTGCAGCCGAGCGCGCAGGCTCACGACCGGGGCGAGCGCGGCTCGCGTGATGCCGCTCAGCTGGAACTCCAGCCACGGACTGTTCAGGATGAGCGCCGAAGCGACGCCCGGATGCCGCGACGCCCAGAGGCTGAGCGTCAACCCACCAGTCGAGTGCCCGAGCAGCACCAGGCGGCGCTCCCCCCGGTCCATCGCTTCGAGCGCGGCCGAGATGTCCTCGTCGTAGTCGTCGAGGTCCGTGATGTAGCCGGGGGTCTGCCCCTCCCGCAGACTCCGGCCGTACTTGCGGAGGTCGAGAGCGAAGAAGCGGGCACCGCGCTCGGCGAAGAACCGGGCCAACCGCGCCTGGAAGAAGTAGTCCGACCACCCGTGCACGTAGAGCACGTCGACATCCGCGAGCGGGCGGCGATCGCCGAAGAGCCGGTCTGTCAGAGATTCGTCTGGCAGATGCCGCACGAGCGTCGCAACGACCGCGCCCTCATCGTCATCGCCGAGCGCGAGCGTCCGCTGCTCGAACCCCGGCCCGAGGACATCGGGCCGCCATCCCGCGTCCGTCGTCATCCGCCCAGGTTATTGCGCGGCGTCACTCTCCGCGCGAGATCGCGACCATCTCATCGCGGGGCACGACCTTGACGCGGGCACGCTCGTGGGGCGCACCCAGCGCCACCTCGTGCTCGTCGAGACGGTGCCATCCATCGAGGTCCGTCCACCGGACCCCACGCTCGGCGAGGAGAGCGGGAATAGCCTCTTCCGAGGGGTCCTCCGGCTGCCACCACGACGCCTGATCGTTGATGAGGTGCCGGACGGTCTCCATCGCGTCGGACTTGGTGTGGCCGATGAGACCGACGGGTCCGCGCTTGATCCACCCCGTGGCGTAGACGCCCGAGACACGCTCGTTCGAGTCCTGGTGGATCGCCTGGCCCTCGTGGTTCGGGATGACGCCGTGCCGGGGATCGAAGGGCACGTCGGGCAGCGGCGACCCGAAGTATCCGACAGCGCGATAGATGGCCTGAATCGGCACCTCGCGGAACTCGCCGGTGCCCTCGATGCCACCCTCGGCGTCGGGACGGGTCCTCTCGTACACGAACGCCGTCACGCGACCGGAGGCATCCTTCTTGACCTCCACGGGACGCGCCCAGAAGTGCAGGTGCAGGCGACGGGATGCCTCGGTCCCTGAGCCTGTCGAAGGGCCGGCGTTGTTGACGGACGGCCGCTGGCGCCACGACTGCAGCACGCGGTCGATCACCATGACCTGCTTGTTGCTCGCGATCGCGGTCTTGGATGCCTCGTCGTAGTCGAAGTCCTCGTCGTAGACGACCATGTCGACGTCGCGCAGCTCGCCGAGCTCACGAAGCTCGAGCGGGGTGAACTTGACCTGTGCCGGACCGCGGCGCCCGAAGACATGAACGTCCGTGACGGGGGATGCCTTCAGCCCCTCGTAGACGTTGTCGGGAACCTCGGTCGGCAACAGGTCTTCGGCGTGCTTTGCGAGCATGCGTGCGACGTCGAGCGCGACATTGCCATTGCCGATGACGGCGACAGACTCGGCCTCGAGCGGCCACGTGCGCGGCACATCCGGGTGTCCGTCGAACCAGCTCACGAAGTCGGCGGCTCCGTACGAGCCCTCGGCGTCGATCCCGGGGATGTCGAGGTTGGTGTCGCGGATCGCGCCCGTCGCAAAGATGACCGCGTGGTAGTGGTGCTTGAGGTCGTCGAGGGTGAGGTCCTCGCCGTAGCGGACGTTGCCGAAGAGGCGGATGTCGCCCCGGTCGAGCACCTCGCGGAGCGCGGTGATGATGCCCTTGATGCGCGGGTGATCGGGCGCGACGCCGTACCGGACCAGTCCGTAGGGGGCGGGAAGCTGCTCGAAGAGGTCGATCGAGACATCGAACTTGCGCTCGGTCTTGAGCAGGATGTCCGCGGCATAGATGCCCGCGGGGCCCGCGCCGACGATGGCCAGCCTGAGCTTGGTCATGGGGTCCTTCCGGTGATGCTTGCGAAGAGGGGGAGCGAGGCGGCGAGCGCTCAGCTACTGCGGTCGACGACGGCCTCGGAGAAACGCTTGAGCGCGTCACGGACCGGACCGTCCGGGAGCGGATCGAGAGCCTCGACCGCCTCGCGCGCCCAGTCGTGGGCCAGGCGCAGCGTGCGTGCGGTCGCGTCGTGGTCACGCAGCTCGGCCAGCGCGGCGTCGAGGATGGCAGGATCCGCGCCGTCGGCGATGCGGGCGACACCCTCGTCGATGCGGACCTTGAGAGCGATGGATGCCGCGTCCGTCTCTTGCCCGAGCAGCAGGAACGGCATCGTCGGAACACCCGCGCGCAGGTCGGTGCCGGGCACCTTGCCGGTCTCGTCGGGATCCGCGCTCAGATCGAGCACGTCGTCGAGCAGCTGGAAGGCGACACCCGTCTTCTCACCGAAGGTGCGCAGCGGCATGCCGTACTCCTCGGGTGCACCCGCGAACACGACGCCCGTCTCGGCGGACGCGGCGATCAGCGACCCGGTCTTGTCGGCCAGCACCTGCAAGTAAAACGCGACGGGGTCGTCGCCCTCTTGCGGCCCCACTGTCTCGTGCATCTGACCGAGCACGAGACGCTCGAACGTGTTGGCCTGCAGACGGATAGCCCGCTCGCCCTGGCGCGCCATGATCTGGCTCGCGCGCGAGAACAACAGGTCACCGGTCAAGATTGCGACGTTGTTGCCCCACACGGTCTGGGCGCTCGGCACCCCGCGCCGCACATCCGCACCGTCCATGACATCGTCGTGGTACAGCGAGCCGAGATGCGTCATCTCGAGCGCGGTCGCACCCTCGATCACGGCGGGCGTGATGCCCGCACCGAGGTGGGCCGAGAGCAGGGCGAGCATCGGACGGATGCGTTTGCCACCGGCCTCGTACAGGTACCGGCTCGTCGCGTCGGCGAGAGCATCGGTCATCTTCAGTTCGTCGGCCAGCGTGGCTTCGACCCGATCGAGGCCCTCCTCTACCTGGGCGAGGAGCTTGCGCGAGCGGGGTCCGGCGAAGACGCGCTCGGTCATGCCGAGTCGGCTCGTCAGTCGCGAGCCGCGCGCTGAGGGGCCCGGAGTCACCCCTCCAGCCTACCGGCGGGTTTTCCGCCCGCGGTGCAGAGCGACAATCCCGAACGAGAGGTTTCGGTAGGCGACATCCTGCCAGCCCGCGGCGCGGATCCATGCGGCCAGGGTCTGCTGATCCGGCCAGTCGCGAATGGACTCGTTCAGGTAGTCGTAGGCATCGGCGTTAGAAGAGAGCGCCCGCGCGACGACAGGGAGCACACGGGAGTTGTAGAAGCCGTACAGTTCGGCGAAAGCGCGCGACGGCGGATGCGAGAACTCGCAGATCACGACGCGCCCCCCGGGCTTGGTCACCCGGTACAGCTCGGCGAGCGCCTTGCGTGGTTCGTTGACGTTGCGCAGGCCGAACGACATGGTCACGGCGTCGAATTCATCGTTGCCGAAGGGCAGATCGGTCGCGTCAGCCTCCACAAACGACAGGCCCGGCACGTCGCCGTGCCGGCGTCGACCCTCGGCGATCATGCCGGGAGAGAAGTCCGCGGCGACGACCTCCGCACCGCTCCGCGCGAGCGAAACGGACGAGGCGCCGGTACCCGCCGCGAGATCCAGGATCCGCTCGCCCGCGCGCGGGGCAACGGCGCGGCGCGTGGCGACACGCCACAGCCGATCGTTGCCGAGGCTGAGGGCGGTGTTGGTGCGGTCGTAGCGACCCGCGACCTGGTCGAACATGCCACTGACCCGAGCCGGATCCTTGCCGAGATCGGCACGGTTCGGCTCGTTACGGTCATCGTTCGGCGGTTGCGGGGTCACCCGTCGAGTCTACGAGGCGTGCCAGCCAGTGAGCCGCGGTCGCCGGGTCGTACGGGGGCTCGTGCGCGGTGACTGCCGCGAACAGATCGGCCGTGAGTGCCTCGAGCTTCTCGACCAGGTCGAGCGGGTATCCGTAGAGCACCCGGTGCTCCTGCCACTCGTCCTCATCGTCGATGTAGACACCGCGCGTTTCCTGGTCGACGACATCGAGGTCCATGTCGATGCCGGTCGGCTCGCCGCCGGACCAGCGCGCGTCCCACGCGATGTCGATGTACACGCGGGTGGGATGCGGGCGCGCATTCATCGTCAAGACGTGATCGCCCGACGGCGGCAACAGCATCACGTTGTCCTCGACGACTACGACAGAACGACCCGGTCGGTCGCTCCGCCACCCCCCGCGCTGGCCGAACCAGTCGCCCCATTCGTCCGAGCCGAGGTAAACGCACTCGTGCACCCAGTGGGTCGAGCCATCCCACTTGCGCCAGCGGAACTCCACCTTCGTCCCGACAGGGGGACGTTCGGATGCCTCGACCGGCACATTCGGATCTGCGCTCACGCAGCGAGTCTAGGCTGGAGCAGTGACCGAGTCCGCCCCCGCCCGCGTGCTTCGGCTTGTCGTCACAACCCGAGAAATCGATCCCATCGAGGACCTTCTTTCGTATGCCGAGCCCGCGCATCCGCTCGCCTGGTTGCGCCGCGGCGAGGGAATGGTGGGTTTCGGCTCCGCCGCGATCATCGAGGTGGGCGGTCATCGCGCCAATCCGCCCGAGGGTTCGCAGGCCGCTGCCCTCGCCGATACGTGGCGAGCGGTCGCGGCGGCAGCGAGCGTCTCTGACCAGGTCGGGCTACCCGGAACCGGCCTCATCGCGTTCGGCGCACTGAGCTTCGATCCCTCGTCGGCGACGGCGAGCACCCTGATCGTGCCCCAGTTCATCTTCGGACGCCGGGCGGGACGGTCGTGGATCACCACGATCCATCGCGCCGGTGCGGAGGCACCCATCACTCCCTCCGCGCGCGAGTGGGGCCCCGCCTGGTCGGCGACCGTCGGGCCCGGTGAACTCGATGCACCCGGCTACCAGGCGGCCGTCCGCAATGGCCTCGAGGCCATTGCCGCGGGTGAGGTCAGCAAGGTCGTGCTGGCACGCGACCTCATCGGCTCTGTTCCCGCTGGCGCGGATCTGCGGAGACTCGTGCGCGCACTCGCGACCGGATACCCGGATGTCTGGACGTATGCCGTCGACGGCATCATCGGCGCGAGCCCCGAAACCCTCGTGACCGTGTCGGGCGGGACCATCACGGCCCGGGTGCTCGCCGGAACGGCGCCCCGAGGTGCCGATGCGGATGGTGACACCGAGGCATCCGTCGCCCTCTCCGCGAGCGGCAAAGACCAGGACGAGCACCGCTTCGCCGTCGAGAGCGTGCTGCGGACCCTGCGGCCTCACACGAGCGCGCTCACCGCGAGCGAGCAGCCCTTCGCGCTCAAGCTGCCGAACGTCTGGCACCTCGCGACGGATGTCGAGGGGATCGTCGCGGACGGTGTCTCAGCGCTGGATCTGGTCGGCGTCCTTCACCCGACTGCCGCGGTCGCGGGAACACCCACCGCCTCGGCTCTCGAGGTCATCCGGCGCATCGAGCCTTTCGATCGCGGCCGGTACGCGGGACCCGTCGGCTGGATCGACGCTTCCGGTGATGGAGAATGGGCGATCGCGTTGCGCAGCGCTCAGTTCGGTGGTGCTGCAACCAGCGACGGGCACTCGTGGCAGCTCAACGACACCCGACCCGTCACCGCGCATGCGGGTGCGGGCATCGTGCTCGGCAGCGATCCCGAGGCCGAGCTGCTCGAGACGCGGATGAAGTTCCGCCCGATCGTCGACGCGCTGGCGTGATCACCGCTCGAGCGGCACCTCGATCAGCTGGCGTCCGCCGACCGGGGACACGAGCAGCTGATCCAGCGCCGAACGCGTTGTCGGCCGGTGGTACTCCCAGCCGTAGGCGCGCGCCAGGTGTTCGAGGCGCACGGCCTGCGGGGTGAACAGCACGCGGTCCATGTCTTCGGGCGAGGCGACCTGCGCGACCTCGAGCCCGTCGAAGATCGTGCCGCCGCCGTCGTTCCCGACGACGACCTGCAGCCGCGGCTCGCGTTCGCTCGGGGGCAGCAAGAGCGCCCCGACGTCGTGCAGCAGCGCCAGGTCACCCAGCAGCACGCGGGTGACGCCCGAGTGCCCGTCGGCCTGGCTGGCGAGGGCAATCCCCGTCGCCGTGGCGATCGTGCCGTCGATCCCCGCGACACCCCGGTTGGAGTGGACGGGCACCTTCTTGCCTCCGAGCACGCCGTCTGCCACACGCACCAGACGCGACGACCCGAACACCAGGCGATCGTGCGGCCACGTGGCACGCCAGAGCGCATCGACGAGAGTGGTGCGATCGAGCGGGGCGCGCACGGCCGCGAGTTCTGCGTCGACGGCCTTCCGCCGCGCGACGGGATCCGAAGCGGAGAGACCTGCGAGGTCGGGCGCGGGTGCGCCGAGGTCAACTTCCTGCGCCTGAGACGCCCGCATCCATACGCCGAGCCATTCCCGGTCGGTCTCGCCCGGGTCGACCCGCACGGACTCAACGGGCTCGGTGTGTCCGTTGAGGTTCAGGCGCTCACCGGGTCCGCGAACGGCGATCACGTCGAGCTCGGGGTCCGAGAGCAGCGCCGCCACCTCACGGCTCAGGGTCGGCCGCCCGAACACGATGGCTCGCTCGACGGCGCCGCCCAGGGTCTCATCGCGCAGGAGCGCGCGGTATCCGTGCACCAGATTGCGTCCGAAACGGGCGCCACTGACAATCTCGGCGACGAGGGGCCACCCGCCATCGTGTGCGACCTGTTCGGCCCCGACACCGGCGTCGGCACCGGCGATCACCAGCGTGCGCGGACCTCGAGCCAACGCGTACGGCATGGCCTGGTCGAGGTCGCTCGATTCGGCGAGGCCGATGCCGCCGCCCCCCTGGTACAGCGCACCCGAAGCAGCCTCGACGGGGGGCGGCGCGTCTTCTGTCGGCTCGCGTTCGGTCGCAAACCATGCGGGCAGGGACCCGGCGAGCGGTTCGCGCACCGGCAGGTTGACGTGCGCGGGCCCCGCGGGAAGCGAGACGGAACCGGATGCGGCGGCGAAGGCATCCGCGGCAATCGCCCGGAAGGTCGCGGTCTGGGTCGAATCCCCCGCGTCGTCGATGTCTTCCGGCACCGGCGCGTCGAGCGCGAACCGGGTCGACGGACCGAACAGCCCGGGCTGGCGGGTGGTCTGATTGGCTCCGACTCCGCGGAGCTCTGGAGGGCGATCCGCCGTGAGCAGTATCAGGGGAACCCCGGCGTGATGCGCTTCGAGCGCGGCCGGCAGCAGGTTCGCGACGGCCGTGCCCGACGTGCAGATCACGGGAACGGGCAGGCGGGACTCGCGGGCCAGGCCCAGCGCTGTGAAGCCGGCAACCCGCTCATCGATGCGAACGTGCAGTGAGACGCGTCCAGCGCGCTCCAGGGCCGTCGCCGCGAGAGCCAGCGCCTGCGAGCGCGACCCGGGGCTCAACACGATGTCGCGCACGCCGAGGTGCACGAGTTCGTCGAGCAGCGCGGACGCCGCGTCCATGGCGGGGCTCGGCGAGGTTCGCGGCG